>JANLOU010000005.1:0-7006 GCA_031366735.1 Candidatus Eiseniibacteriota bacterium | reverse complement strand
CTCGAAGCGGAGCGCGCGACCGATGAGTGTCTCGACGTTCGCCGGAACGCCGGGAAGTACGCGCCATTGACGACGACCCGTAAGCCGTCGATCACGCGGTAGTCCGAGTCGCCCCGTTTGTTCAGCTGGCCCGAGAACAGGACCTGCCCGGTCGTGCTGTCCACCAGCGACCAAGAGTATTTCACGGTCACCGTGTCCGTCCCGACCGGACCACTGAACAGCGGGACCGTCGGCGCGAAAACCACCTTGTACGTGTGCCCCGTCACAAGCTCCGGGTTCACGACCTCCACGGTCACCACATCCGTGGCCGGTGGCTTCGACGAGTCCTTGCGGAGTTGGGTGACTGCAGTGGCCGACGCGGTCTCCAAGTCCGTGCCCGACGCCGGGCGCTGCGGTGTGGCCCGGATCACGGACTGCGCATTCTCGAGGATCTTCGGCAGCCCCGTCGCGTTGTACGCGTAGGAAGTCACCGCGAAGAAGTACTCCGTGGCGTCATGCAGCGGACCACCACGAACAAGATCCTGATTCGCGACATACTGGAAGCGCACACCGGCATCGGAACCGAATGCCACGGGATAGTCCTCGATGAGCTGGCCCGTCGTGGGATCGAACACGCGATCCTTGACGACGCGCACTCCGTTGATCTCATCGAATGTCGCGATCCGCTTCCACGGACCGGCGACACTCTCGCCCTGGTACACATTGTAGCCTTCGAATGCGTAGCCCGGCTGGGTGTAGCCCGTGCGGGACTGAGCGTCCCACGAGAGCGTGACTTCACCATGGTCCTCCGAGACCGTCACCTTGGGCTGCGCGGGCGGGCTCGGCAGGTCGAAGTCGCGATCGAACGCATCCTGGGCGAACTCATCGTTGAAGCGCAGGGACGAGATCGAGGACAGGCGGTCATTGCCGGATCCGATCACGATTCCCACCACGACTTCCTGCGAATCCCCGGGCGCCATGGTGAAGGGTCCGGAGGACAGGAAGAAACGCCGGTCGGCAGGGTTCGTGTCGAGCCAACTGCCCGGCACAGGGCTGACCGGGTCGCCCGCGTGCATGAACTTTGTCTGCACGCCAAAGGGATCGATCACATCGGTGCTGTCCGACGCGAGCCCCTGCATGTAGTGATAGGTCTCGTTCGAGGAAGCCGGGTCGGTTCCATTGATGTACTTGGCAAACGAAGTCAGCGGCAGCGGCGTTGCGCCCAGCTTGGGGCCTTTGAAGAAGTCATAGCCCATCGCCGGGGGCTTGGACCCATAGCCACCATCGTTGTTCGTGGAGTTGTAGACGAAACCCAACGAGCGGGGCTTGCCCGTCCCGTCGGGCAGCGTATCGCAGCCCACCAAGTCATCGGTGAAGCCGGCGCTGCCGCCCAGATCCGGGTCCGCCCACTGCGAGATGTACATCTCGTTGAGGGTCTGTGAGCCCTTGTTCTTGAGTTTGTACTTGATGAAAAGCGTCTTACCCAGAGCGCCCTGGCGGTTGAACGCGAAGGTGGTCTGCTGGATCTCGATGCCCAACGGTGCAGAGCCACCAGCGTCGTTCGTGTGGATGCTGGGGTCCGCGTCGTTGTAGACCGTCCACAGCATCTGGTCGCCGATCACATCGGGTCCCGGGACATCGACGGAATCGCCTGCCGCCGGCGTGGAGGTATCCGCCAAGCGGTACACCTTCCACGGCGCGCCATAGGGCACGGCGCCGCGCATGTACTCGCTCCACGAATGGTGCACCAGGTTATCCTGGCGCGAGAGCGCGTCCGGTGCGGTCAGCTCGACATGTCCCGTGTCGGCGGCATCGCCGTTGAAGCGCACCATCTTGTAGACGATGTACTCCGGCCGAGTCGGGTCATCCGCAGTCCCGCCGGGCAGGATGATGCCCGGCCCGTATTCCTGCGAGTACTCCGCGACGACCGTACGGACTTCCCCGGCGACCTTGGCTCCCAGCCAGAGGCCCGACGCGAACACGAGGCTCTTGTCGGTGCCCTTCGGCCAGAACAGGCCCGAGTCACCCGCCCCAAGGTCGTAGGCGAAGGAGCCGTTGTTCGTGACGAACATATTGATCTCGTTCACATCGATGCGGCGCGACTGGTCGGTCGTGGCGACGCGCACTGGGCGCTGCACCCCGAACGGCTTCGCGCTCCGCCCCTTGGGGGACGCCGCATGCGCGCTCCCTGCTCCCACTCCCAACCCGACGGCGATCAACGCCGCCAGCAGGGCGAGAGCTCTGCGATCGAATGCCATTCCAGTCCTCCTGCGGTTCAGGCGTGGAGACATCAGAAGTTGGCCCGGATGCCGAAACGCACCAGGCGAGGATTCGAGTAGATGTTGGGATTGTTCTGCGCGAGGTTGTAGAGCGCCTCACCATTCTTGGCCGTGGTGTTGCCCACGAACGACTGGCCGTCCTCGGTATTCAGCCAGCCCGTCGTGAACGCCGAACCAGTGCCGGTATAGACCCCGGTCGCGTTCTTGGCATCGAGCACATTGAGGACCAACAGGGACGCTACGAATTTCGTGCCGCCCAGATGGAATCCACGGGTGGCCTTCATGTCGAGATTCGATGTCCACGGGCCATAACGCGAGTTGAGTGGCCCGATCGGCGATGAGTTGACATTCGCGAGCGTGACCTCGTTGTACACCCCGGTCGGCGTATAGGGCGTGCCGCTGCCGACGTTGTAGAGCACATTGATCCCGAGGTCCTCGAACGGATGCCACTTGCCCAACGCCATCCCCTCACCCTTGCCAAGGCTCCAGTCCATGTTCATCGACAGCTTGTGGCGCTGGTCGAAATCCAGGGGCGCCGTCTGCTTGGGCGGGTCACTCGCGGTCCAGGCGATATTGCCCTGCGAGTTCGAAACCGAGCCCGTGCCCTGCGCATAGGACAGCGAGTAGTTGATGCTCGCCGAGACATTGTTGACTTTGCGCGTGGTGTAGCCGATGTCGATGCCCTTGATGGTGGCGAAGTCACGGTTGCGATACGACGAGAAACTGTTCGGGAACGAGGGAACATTCGTGATCTCGACCAGATCCTTCACATCCTTGTAGTAGGCCGTGATGTCGACGCGGGCCTTGTCGCCCAACTGGCGCGCGACACCCACTTCGTAGGCCGTGGTCTGCTCGGGCTTCAAGTTCGGGTTACCGAAACCGACGAAGTAGCCACCCGTGCGGATCTTGTGCTGCAGGAAGCGGTACGAGACATACAGATCCTGCAGATTGGGCTGCTGGTAGAACTGGCCATAGTTGAAGCGCAGCTGCGTCTTCTCATCCACCGGGAAGGCAACTCCCAGCCGGGGCGAAAGCCGCGCATAGGTCTTGTTGCCGGTCAGGTCGGAGTTCTCGAGCGAGTCCGGCAGATTGCCGATCGCATCGGGGCTGCCCAGCGGTCGGCTCTCGCTGACCAGCGCCTTGGTGTCGACATTGATGTGGTCGAGGCGCAGACCGCCGTTCACGATCACGCCCTCGCGCTCGAACTTATCCTGCGCGAATGCGGACCAGGTCTTGGGGTGCTTGGCGCCATCTCTGCCGTCGTTGACTTCGTTCAGATCGACGCGCTGGATGACCCCTGCGGTGTCCCGGACCACGATCATGTTGTAGCCGTAGCCGTCCCAATCCGTGAGATTCGGGTTGGCACCGCCCAACTGGATCGGGAAGAAGTGATTGAACAGTCGCAGCGTGTGGCGCTGGAAGTCGGCGCCCGCCTTGAGTTGGTGATAGCGATTGATCTGCGAGGTCATGTTGCCCTGCACGCCGTAGTACGACGAGCGGCGCTGCAGGTAATCGTCAAAGACATGCCCTTTGGTGAAGAACAATGGCACATCGGTGTCGAAGCGCGGGTTGGGATCGCGGTAGTACTCCGCCAGCCGATCGAAGGCCAGACCGTCGCCGCGCTTGCGCAGCGTCTCGAACCAGTTCACACCCAGCGTGTAGAAGGTCTTCGGGCTGACCACATGGTTGAAGTTGGCGGTGTACGACTTGTTGCGGTCGAGGTACTTGGCCGAGTGCTCGAGGTTGAACAGGTAGGCGTGATTGTATTCCCGCCAGTTCTCCTCGGAGCCCAGCCCGCCGACCTTCAACGACATGGCGTCGTTGATCTGCCAGCCGAGCTTGCCCTGGAAGGTGAAACCACCCGAGTTGTTCGACGGCTTGTAGTCGCTGTCCAAGCCCAGGCTCGACAGTTGGCTGCGGAACTGGTCCGTGAGAAAGGATGGACTGCGGTCCGCCTGCCAGCGACGCTCGCTCGAGACATAGAAGCTGAGGTTGTCGAGATTCGGCAGGACCGGGCCGCCCAAGGCCAGCCCATAGACATTGTAATCGGTCTTGCGTGCCCCGACCCAGTCGCCCGCCATCATGTCCGAGACCGCCTCGATGGAGCCGAAGTACTTATCGGCGCCCTCCTTGGTGATGACATTCACGGCGCCCGACATGATGCGGCCGTACTCGGCGTTGAAACCGCCCGTCAGCACCACGACTTCCTCGATGGCACTATTGCTGATCGAGGTGCTGCTCGTGCCGGTCAGCGGATCCTGCTGCGAGAAGCCGTCCACGAAGTAGGCCGTCTCGTTGGGGCGGCCGCCGCGGATGATGAGGGTGTTGCCGTTCTGCGACTCGTTGTCGATCTGGCGCTTGAAGTTGACGACGCCGGTCTGCTGGGCCGCCGCATCGCGGTAACCGCGCGTCGGCAGCTTGGCGATCTCGTCACCCGTGATGAATCGGGTGGTGCCCGTGGCGTCCCGCTGCAGCAGCGGGCGCTGGGCGTCGACCGCGACGCCGGTCATCTCCACCGCCTCGGTCCGCAGCGTCGCATTCAGCGTGGTCGTGAAGTCGGGGGAGACATTCACACCCTCGGCCGAGTACGCGCCGTAACCCACCAGATTCATGCGCATCGTGTACTTACCACCGGGGATCCCGATGATGAAGTAGTTCCCACTGTCATCCGTGATCGCGCCAAGGCGCTGGCCATCGATCCGGACATTCACCCCCGGTAGCGGTTCCTTCTTCTCGTTGATGACGCGACCCATCAGCTTGCCGGTGGTCCCGGCGAGCGAGGCGAGTGGCGTCAGGACGATCAGCGCGGCCATGACGGTCAGGCGGATCGCCCAGACAAGTGTGCGGTGCATGGGCTCGTCTCCTTTCAGGCAATGCGGAAACACGCCGGGCCAATGCGGCGGCCGGCGCGTGTGACGCGGATCCTGAACAAGGGGGATTCCGATGACAGCGGGGGATGAATGTGATGCATGCAGACCCTCCGGATCCCCACAGCTTGGAGTCGTGGGGAACGCCATCCGATGGCGTGTAGGACCGAGTGGGGTGATGTCTGGGGAAGAAACTATGTCCAGAAGTGATGAACTGTCAACGAAGAACACACGGGGCCCGGGCTGGCCTGCCCCGAGTGGACCGGGGACCGCAACGCGAAAGGGGCGCCCGAGGGCGCCCCTTCTCGTACTACCCGACCGGTCTTTCGACCGACTTCACCAGGTGTAAGTGACCGACACCTTGTTGAAGGCGGTGTCATTCCACCAGTAGTTCGCGTTGTTGCCACCCATGAGCTGGGCGACCGGGTTGTTGTAGAAATTGTCGTCCAGGACAGCGTCGAACGTCAGGGCACCGGCCTTGACCGAAGCGCCGATCGCCATGTTGAACGGCGAGTCCTTCAGCGTCAGCGTCTGGTTGTTGCCCGTCAGGTTGTCCTTGACCTTGTAGGTGTGCACCACGCCCTTGTTGGCACCGAAGCGCAGGGTCAGCCAGCTGTTGACCTGCGACTCGAGTGACATGAACACCTGCGGCATGAACGTCTCGGTGGCCTCGAACTCATCGCTGAAGCCGTAACCGCCCAGGACGCCGCCGTTCAGGTTGAACGGGTCGTTCTGCACATCGATCTTGTTCTGCGCGACCGTGGCACCGAGCACGAACAAGTCGTTCGAGCCGAGCGCCCAGTTGCCCGCAGCGCCCGCCTGCCAGCCCTTGAGGCTGTTGTCATAGGTGGTCGTCGTGGCACCGTTCACGAACTTCTGCGACAGGTCGAAGCTGTAGAACTTGACGACCGGAACCACGAGCAGGTTCGGCTGGCACTTCCACATCATGCGACCAGCGACCATGTAGGTCGTACCACCATCGTCGGTGTACTTGTTCGTCGCACCCGTCGAGGCCTCGAAGGTGCGGCTCTGGTAGAGCAGCGAGAACTCAGCCGTGGTGTTCGGATTCAGCTCGAAACCGAGACCGCCGCCGAATCCCATGATGTTGCGCGCCAAGCTCGGATCGCCGGTGTTCGCCGTACCCGGACCATCCGCCTCGAACAGCGTGGTGACGCCCGGAACCTCGTCTTCGTTCGAGAAGAACGAACGGTTGACGCGCAGGCCGAGCGAGGTGGAGCCGAACTTCTTGCCCCACATCAGGTCGAACGACTCGTTCTGGTGGTCGTTCGGATCATAGCCACCCTGACCAGGGTTCGGGCCAGTCATGACATCGCCCTGACCGAGCGCCGGCGTCTGCTGACGAAGGTGGACCGCCCACACGCCGTAACGACCATCCCAGAGGTTCGGCAGGACCGCGCCCATCGCGCGCTCGGTGCCATTCGGGATGCCGGTGGTGGTATTGACCAACTGGTTGCCCAGTTCGCCGTACACGAGGTTGCCGACCGAGGTGACAGAAGCCGGCCAGCCGTAGATCGCGGTGAAATCCTTGGTGTAATCGCCCGGAAGCGCCATGCCTTCGAGACGCGAGGTCGAGGCCGAAGCCAGGACCGGGAGCGTCAGGAGAAGCGCCGCGCCAGCCAGGATGCGGAAGGAATACTTGTTCATGAAGTTTGCCTCCTTGCGAACAAAAGGTCGGAGCTACGATTCCAATATGAACCACCAGACCGGGACGCGGCCTGTTGGCGTGCAGGGTTGGTTCGGAGCCCGCCTCCTTTCGCAGCAGTCAAGCCAATGAAACGGTGGACAAGCCAAAAGCCCCTTCTCATCCGTGTGAAGGAGCAACTGATGCCAATGCCAGAATGCCCTTCGAACGGAAGGACC
>JANLOU010000616.1:0-10006 GCA_031366735.1 Candidatus Eiseniibacteriota bacterium | reverse complement strand
GCAGCGATGGCGCTGACCGTGCTCAGCCTGGGCTGGGCTCGGCTCGGAGCCGAGCGGGCCAGCACCTACGAGCGCTTCGACGGACTCGTCCAACGCATGTGGGTGAGCGTGCCCTTCGACGAAGGATTCGTGATCTGGGGCGACGACATGGTGCACCGGCTGCGCGAGTACCAACTGCTGCGCGGCGAGAAGCCGCGGGTGATCGTGTTGAACCCGGCCCAGCTCACCTACCCCGGTCCGCACGCGGCATTCCTCGCGCGGCATGGCTTCGACCCATTGGCGGAGTTGCCGCCGCTCCCACCCCCGGTGGACGAACCCTCGACCCGCGCCTTGTTCGACGCCATCGCCACGCGCATCAACACGGCTTCGCCGCTCCCCGTCGTGGTATTCGATCCCGCCGGCCCCTCGGTGCGCCTGTTGCGCAAGCCCGACAGCTCCGCGGCAGCGGTTCCGCGTTGAGCGTGCAGGCGGGGCGGGGTAAGCTTCCTGCACCATGGATCGTTCCCAGCTCCCGCGCGAACTGCGGCCCTTCATCGATGAGGCAGGCCGCCTCCACCGCTGGCCCTCACGCCAGAAGGTGCAACGCATGGCCGCCACCTGGATTGCCATGCGCTTCGAGCGTGGCCGCGAGTACACCGAGCAGCAGGTGAACTTCATGATCATCGAGGGCCACACCTTCGGTGACTGGGCGATCATCCGGCGCTCGCTGGTGGACTGGCGCTATCTCGACCGCGAATCCAATGGATCGCGCTATCGGCTGCGCCCGGACGCTCCCACCGGGTTCGAGGCCACCCCGACCGTAAGCGCCTAGGAGTTCGTCGGCACGATCGCCCACGCCCGCATCACGGCGGTCAGATCGACGGGCGCATCGGTGCGCGCCGCGCGCAGGCGCAGACGCTCGGCAAGGCGCAAGCCGAACTCTGCGGCGCTCCACTCCCCGAGCAGCACGATCTCGGGGCGATCGTCGGGGGCGTTCTCGGGGAACTTGCGCTCCAGGTCGAGCACGCGACAATCGCCCTCGCTCGCCAGCGCCACCAGCCGCGAGCCAAGTTCCGTTGCGACCCCGTCGGCGGACTCCTCGAGCGCGCCCACAAGGAATTCCACGAGCAATGCACTCACGAATGGCTGCGGCGCGCGCAACAGCGCGAGCTGCCCTTCGGGCGAGAGGGCGCCCCACGCCCCCACGAGCAGCGGTTGCACGCCACGGTCCCCGAGCGCGAGCAGGCCTGCGAGCAGTCCCACGCGCACGGCTTCCTCGTCGGAATGCTCGAACAACGAGCGCAGCGTGCGCGGGCCCGTCAGTCGATCGCCCTCCGTGAGCGGCATCAGCGAGGCGAATGAGACGGCGGCCATCTGCGCCACCTGCGGGTCGGTCTCGCGCTGCAGGAATGGCAGCATCGCCAGCACCGAAGTGGCCTCGCCCTGCACCGCTTCGGCGATCCGCTCGAGCAGCTCGAGTCGTTCCAGCACGGTCACACGCTCCACCAGATAGGCGTAGAGCGCTCCCAGACTGGCCCCAGCCTCGGGATCATGATTCGCGCCATAGTACAGTGCCTGCTGGAACGCGATGAGCGACAGCGCGTCGGGATCGAGCGTCTCCCAGCGCGAGGGGTCGCGCCCCATCTCGACCAGATGGCGCAGGTAGTCGCCGCTTGGCGCGCGATCGGGACCAGCATGGGATGCAGTGGGACGAGCCCCCGCGGCATGTGGACCACTACCGCGACGGGGCCTGCCACCGCGGGGACGGGCCACGCTCAGCGCCCCTTGGCGCGGCTCGCGCGGGCGCGCTCGACCAGCAACATGTTGGACTCCTTCGCGAAAGTCCCGATACTGCGGATGAGCGTCGCATCATCACACCTTGGCGTCGTCTCGTCCATGCTGGCCATTCCACCTTCGAGGTTGCGTTGATCGCACTGCTGCGTCGCTATACGCACTGGCTGCACACACGCTGGCCCGCGGGCGGCGTGGAGCCGTTGCCCGAAGTCCGCGAGGACGGCAGTACCGCGGTGCCCGGGCTGTATGTGGCCGGAGACCTCACCGGCATCCCGCTGCTCAAGTTCTCGCTGGATTCAGGCGCTCGCGTCGTCCGCACGATCGCGGCCGATCCCGCGCTCAGCTCGGGCCCCGGCGATGCCCTCGATCTGGTGATCCTGGGCGCCGGGTGCGCTGGCATGGCCGCTGCGGTGGAGGCCAAGGCGAAGGGATTGTCGTTCCGCGTGTACGAAGCTGCCGAGCCGTTCTTCACGATCGTCAACTTCCCCAAAGCCAAGCCAATCTACACCTACCCGCGCGGGATGACCCCGGCCGGGTCGCTGCAGGTGCGCGCCGAGATCAAGGAAGCATTGCTCGAGGAGTTGCGAGCACAGGTCGCCGCCGCCGGCATCGAGGTGGCGATCGGCCGGGCCGAGCGCGTCGAGCGCGTCGGCGCGGCGCTCCTCGTGCATCTCAGCCCGGGCGCAACCGTGCGGGCACGACGCGTGCTCATCGCCATTGGGCGAAGTGGTGACTTCCGCACGCTGGGGGTTGCGGGCGAGGAACTTCCCAAGGTGTACAACCGCCTCCATGACCCGAACGATTTCCGCGGCCGCAAGGTGCTGGTCGTGGGGGGTGGCGACTCCGCGCTCGAGGCGGCGATTGCGCTCGCGACCTCGGGTGCGAGCGTGACGCTCTCCTACCGCGGACCGGAGTTCGCGCGGGCCAAGCCGGAGAATCAGGGCACGCTCCGGGCGCTCGAGGCCTCGGGAGCGCTGCAGGTGGAACTCGGGACGCGAGTGACTCGCATCGATCAGGATTCCGTCACACTCGAACACGCGGACCAACAGCGAACGACGCTGCCCAACGAAGTTGTCTTCACGCTCATCGGGCGCGAAGCCCCGCTGGCCTTCTTCCGCCGCTCGCGAGTGCCCATCGCCGGCGAAACCTCCGCGTTCGGCTGGGCCGCCATCGCGGTATTCGTGGCCGCGCTGGCACTGATGTACGACTGGAAGTCGAACGGATTCCTGGATGCGGCGCTCTGGTCGAAGGCCTCGTGGCCTGCCGACGCGCCCGCGCGCATCGCATCGTTGGGCCATGGTTGGGCTGAACAAGTTGCCGACCGAAGCACGCTGGTCGGTACGATCGCCGTGTCCATGAAAAGCCGCTCGTTCTACTACACGCTGCTGTACACCGCGCTCATCGCCGGATTCGGCATCCAACGCCTGCGCCGCCGCGACACCCCGTATGTGCGCCTGCAAACACTTTCGCTGTTCCTTGTCCAGGCCATCCCGCTCTTCCTGCTGCCCGAAGTGATCCTGCCCTGGCTTGGCTACCGTGGCGTGTTCAGCCAGGGCGCAGGCAAGGCCTTCGCCGATGCCCTGTTCGAGAGCTACATCCCCGCGGCGGACTATGCCGCCCGACACTGGCCCGACTGGGGGCACCCGCGAGCATACTGGCGAGCCTACGGATTCATCCTGGCGTGGCCACTCAATGTGTACAACATCTTCACTGAACAGCCGCTGTGGTGGTGGATCGCCATCGGATTCGTCCAGACCTTCGTGCTGCTGCCGCTGGCGATCCTGCGCTGGGGCAAGGGCGTGTACTGCGGTTGGATCTGCTCGTGCGGCGCGCTCGCCGAAACCATGGGCGACGCGCACCGCCACAAGATGCCGCACGGCCCCGGGTGGAATCGCGTCAACATGCTGGGGCAACTGTTCCTTGCGTTCGCATTCGCGCTGTTGGGGCTGCGCATCGCCGCATGGCTCCTGCCCGACTCGGGCCTGGGCAATGCATTCACGCTCCTGCTGGAAGGCAAGAACACGGAGCACCAGCTGGTCAACCCGATCAGCTACAAGTGGTTCGTCGATGTGCTCTTCGCCGGCGTCCTCGGAGTGGGCTTCTACTTCAAGTACTCGGGCCGGGTGTGGTGCCGGTTCGCCTGTCCCCTGGCGGCGCTCATGCACATCTACGCACGCTTCAGCCGCTTCGCCATCATCCCCGAGAAGAAGAAGTGCATCTCCTGCAATGTCTGCACGACGGTCTGCCATCAGGGTATCGATGTGATGAGTTTCGCCAACAAGGGCTTGCCGATGCAGGACCCCGAGTGTGTGCGCTGCTCGGCGTGCGTGCAGAGTTGCCCCACCGGCGTGCTGCAGTTCGGTCGGGTGAACCGCGACGGCGGATTGATCTCGGTGGATTCCTTGGTGGCCTCGCCCGTCCGGGCGCGCGAAGGCCACTGAGTCGCCTTCGCGCAATGGCCCGACAGGGCCTACAACTCGTCGCTCTGCACGCCCTCCACCGCTTTCACCTCGAGCACCCGTTCGAGCGGCTTGGCCTTGCCCGCCGTGAGCTTCACCTTGTACCGACCCGGGCGCACATAGGTCGGCTGGCCGTTCCACTCGGGCCGCTTGATCCTCACCTTCGGGTCGCCCGCGATCAGATCCCACACCACGCGATGGAACCCGGCGCCACCCTCGCCCGTGAGTGTCCGGACCACTTTGTCGCTCGAGTCACGGATCGCGAGGGTCACGCCACCCTCGACTTCGCGCGGACAGAAATAATCGAACCACGCGCCCTGTGGGGGATTCTTGGCCGAGAAGTAACCCTGACCGTCGTTGCCGGACCATGGCCGCTCATAGAACTCCCACGCGACCTTCGGCGTGAACATCGATACCGTGTCCGTGAGCGACTTGGGGTTCCACTCCTCGAACATCTGGATGCCATCGAGGATGTAAAGGCTGCGCCCGTGGGTGGCAACGCAGAGGTCGAGTTGTTGCGGCTGGATGTTCAAGTCGTGCACCGCGACGGTCGGCAGGCCGTCCTTCATCGCCCACCAGCGTTTGCCCGCGTCCAGGCTCATGAAGAGTCCGAACTCCGTCCCGGCGAACAACAAGTTGGGATTGCGCAGCCCCTCGCGCACCACATGCACGGGGCCCTCCCGGGGCAGCCCCGCCGCGAGCGAGCTCCAGGTCCGCCCCAGATCCCGGGTCACGAACAGATAGGGATCCAGCACGCTCGAGCGATGCCCGTCGATGCAGAGGTAGGCGGTTTTCGCATCGTGGTTCGAAGCTTCGATGCGCGAGATGTACAGCCCCGCCGGAATCCCCTTCACATTCGCCGTGAGATCGCTCCAGCGCTTGCCGCCGTCCGGAGTGACCCAGACCTTCCCATCGTCGGTGCCGACCCAGACGATCCCCGCTTGCTTGGGTGATTCGGCCACTGCCGTGATCGTGCAATGCGTCTCGGCCCCCGAACCGCCCGTGGCCATCTTCTCGGGGTCCCGGGTGGTGAGGTCTGGGCTGAGGCGCTCCCATTTGTCGCCGCGTTCATAGAGCCGGAACAGGTACTGCCCGCCCAGCCAGAGCACGGTGGGATCGTGGGGCGAGAGCACGAACGGTGCATTCCAGTTGAAACGGAATGCCGCCTCCCCTTCGTTGTTCGAGGGGCGCAGGTTGCGCTCCTTCCCACTCACCAGATCCTGGCGCACGATATTGCCGCTCTGCGATTCGTAGTACACACAATCGGGGTTGGTCGGATCGACCTGGACATGGAATCCATCCCCACCGCCAAGCACATACCAGTGCTCGTTGCGGATCCCCACATCGGACAGATCATCGCTCCACGTCTGCAGCTGGACTCCCGTTCGTGACGGCCCGCCCCATGTCTGGTTGTCCTGGAGTCCGCCGTACACACGGTAGAACGGCTCCCGTCGGTCGGTGGTGACCGTGTAGAACTCCCCCAGGGCCATGCGGTTCAGGTAATCCCAGGTGCCAGCGCGGTCATAGCTCGCGTACACGCCACCGTCATTGCCGATCAACAGATGCTCGCCGTCGCGTGGATCGATCCACAGGGCGTGGTTATCGGGATGCACATTGCGCGCGCCTCGGCCCTGGAAGGAGGTGCCGCCATCGTCGGACACGAACAGGTCGGTGCCACACAGGTAGACGCGGGTCGAGTCGTCCGGCTGCACGCGGATCTGGCTGAAATAGAACGAACGGGGCGAGAAGGGGCTGAGCCGCTTCCAATGCGCACCGGCGTCGTCGCTGCGGAACACGCCGCCCTTGCGGCTGACCTCCTCGAAATCACTCAGCCGTCCGCCCTCGTCGCTCTCGACCACGGCATAGACCACTTTGGGATTCTTCGCGAACACATCCAGCCCGATACGCCCGGCCCGCTTGGGCAGACCCTCCGTGAGCTTGTGCCACGAGCGCCCGCCATCGGTGGTCTTGTAGATGCCGCCCGTCTCGGAGACGCCGGTGTAGGACCACGCCGTGCGGCGGCGCGCATACATCGCCGCGTAGAGGATCGAAGGGTTCGAGGGATCCATCACCAGATCGACCGCGCCGGTCCGGGCGTCGATCCTGAGCACATGCGACCAGGTCCTGCCCCCATCGCTGGTCTTGAACACACCGCGCTCGGGATTCTCACCCCAGAGGCGGCCCAGTGCCGCGACATAGACCGTATTGGAATCGGCCGGATCGCAGACGATACGCGCGATGGAGCTGGTGGCCTCGAGCCCGCTGGCCTTCCACGAGCCGCCCCCATCCTGCGAGCGATACACACCGCGTCCCCATGCCGATGAGTTGCGGCTGTTCGCTTCACCGGTGCCCACCCAGACCACCTCCGGATTCTTCTGCCACAGCGCCAGCGCACCGACCGAGGCAACCGCCTCGTGCTCGAAAATCGCGCTCCATGTGACGCCATTGTTGGTGGTCTTGAACACGCCGCCGGTCGCGACCCCGACATAGTAGGTGTGCGGATGCTTGAGGTTGACCGCGATGTCCGAGACGCGGCCACCCATGTTGGCCGGACCGATCGAACGGAACGAAAGTCCCTTGAAGAGCTTCGTATCCATGACGACAGGCGCGACAGGCTTTGCCGCCGCGTCAGTCAACCGCGGCTGTGCGGCGAATGACGGGGCCGTCGTGCCCAGAACCAACAGCACGAAGAGTGAATGGCTGAGCAGGCTTGGCAGGGTCATGCGATGCTCCATGGGCAATGAGTGTGTGGGTCGACTAATGCGTTGCAGTGCCCTCGCGCAGGCTCGTCACCTGCCCGAGGAAGCCATACGCCCAACGCGCGCGCTGGGCCGATTGCCACGCGACAAGCTCCAGCGTGTCGTCCCGAGCGCTGAGGGAGGGATGGAACGCGCCGAAGACGAGACCTTGGCTGGGGTGAACGCACCACGCGCCCAGTTGGTCGCACCCCGTCCACTCGCGCGATTCGGCTTCGTTCAAGAGCGCCGCGGTGGCCACTTGACGGTCGGGCCGCGGCTCGGCGTCGGGCGGCAGTTGCAACGCCACGATCAGTCCACTCCCGAACCTCGGGTGCGAGTGGGAACCGATCAGGCGCAACAACGCAACGCCGCTCCCGGGCGTCACGCCCGGTTCCGCGCTGCCCGGGCGCGGACAGGGCAACTCGGCATCCAGTCCCGCCCCACGAAGATTCACCCGCAGCCAGGGCGGGGGCTGCAGCCCCCCCAGCTGTTGGAACGCGGCGGCGTCCCACGGCGAGGGCGCACGCCCACGCTCGGCGTACGGCTGCCACGCCTCGAGCAATGCATCGGGAACCTCGCGCGGCTTGCCCCCCTCGGCATGCGAGTGGGCCGGGGCAGCGTTCAGTTCGGGGAGCAGCGACTCGACCACTCGCTCGGCTGCCGAGAGTTGCAGCAGCGCGGCATGCGCCAGCCTCTGCCCTGCGCCATCCCAATCCTCGCCGTGGAAGTAGACGCTGGAACGCAACGACAATGCCCCGGACTCGGCGTCCCAGCGCACGGCCGAGAGCCCCAGCTCACGCGCGTTCCACCGCGCGATGGCACCCAATGCTTCGCCGCCGCCCTCGACCTTGTGCGCGAGCAACATCTCGGCGTGCACCCGGCGAACCCCGGGACCACTGCCGGTGGGCGCCACCTCGGCACGCACACGCTGCAGCAGCCGGTGGGGCCACCATACGAATCCGCTCTCGAGTTCGGTGACATACTCGGGGTCGGGGCGGATGGCCTCGCGCAGGTGTTCGACCAGCGCGAGGCCCGGGTCGCGACTCATTTCACGCCGAGCAACTCGACCTCGAACACGAGTGTCGCGTTCGGCGGGATGACATCGCCAGAGCCCTGAGGGCCGTAGGCCATGTCGGGCGGAATCGTCAGCTTGCGCTTGCCCCCGACGCGCATGCCCTTGATGCCCTGCTCCCATCCCGCGATCACCCGTCCTGCTCCCAGTTGGAACGACAGTGGCTGTCCCCGCTCGACCGAGCTTTCGAACTTGAAGCCATCGGTCAGCCAACCGGTGTAGTGCACGGTCACCATCAAACCCGGGTCCGCCATGGTGCCGTTGCCGACCACGAGGTCCTCATACACGAGTCCGCTGGCGAGCTTGTGCACATTGCCTCCGGGGGTGGGCGCCGCGACCTTCTCGGTCGTGGTGGTCGTGGTGGTCGGGGTGCTCTTGGGCGTGCCGGCACAGCCGACAACGGCCACGGCAGCAAGCAGGATGAGGAATGACCACTTCATGGGAGTCTCCTTCGGGTACGGGGGCGCATGTCGACATGGCACGGTCGCATATCGCGTGAACACCAGCAAATATGCCGTCCGGCCTGCCATTTTCCCGATGAAGCGCGGGGGCATGGGGGCCGATACTTTCAGCATGGAGCCGCCGGTTGCCCGCTCCTGGGTATGCCGCGGGCCGCCGGACCACCCGAGCCGGAGTCCAAGTGGATCTCAATAATCTCGTCGTCGCCCGCTACCTGGATGGACGCGTACTCAAAGGCACGACGCGTGACTTCTCCGCGACTCGCCCAGCGTTCCATGTGGAGTCCGCCGACACGGGTGAGGTCGTCGAACTGCGCACCCGCCACCTGAAGGCGCTGTTCTTCGTCCGGTCCCACTCGGGCGATCCGGACCGCAGTGATATCCTCGGCTTCCTCGAGGCCCCTGCCGAGACCGCGCAGGGGCGCAAGATCGCCGTGCGCTTTCGGGATGGTGAGTTCCTGTGCGGTTACACGCTGTCGTGGTCCCCGGACCGCGAAGGGTTCTTCCTGTTCCCCGCCGATCCGGGCGGCAACAACCAGCGGATCTATGTCGTGGTCAGCTCCACCGACGAGGTGAAGGCTGGCCCCGCAGCCGAGGCGCTCGCGCAGCGCTTGATGGCCAGCGTGCAAGCCCGGGAATCCCGCGTCGGGGGATTGCCGGCACCGCCCGCCTGCGGCCCCCCACCGCCCGGGCAGGGCTCTGGCATCGGGACCCCGCGGCCATCCGTCCTCATGCCGCGTCCCAGTGCGATGATGCCGCGACCCACGGCCGCCATGCTCCGCCCGGTGACGCCTCGCATGGACCCCGACAACGCCTGAGCCATTCTGGGCAGGAGTGGCTCGGCAACACGAACGCCCGCCTTTCGGCGGGCGTTCGTGTTGCAGCAAGCTGGCGTGAGAGCGCCTAGCTGCGCTTCTTCTTGGCAGCGCGTTCCTTGTCCTTCTTCTTCTGCTGGGCCTTCTTGGCGTTCTTGCGGTTCAAACGGGCCTTGTAAGCGGTCATGGTGCTCCTTGAGCGTGGATCAGCGGGATGGGCACGCCACCACGGCGCGCGACCCGAGCATTGTAATCGGAGCCGGGCCACGGGCACAAGCGCACCCGGAGTGACCCCATGCCGAACGACCGTTCAGGTCAGTTCGAGGTACTTGAGGTCGAGCGGCCCATAGAGCCCGCCACCCTGACTGCCAAACCACTCGTTCCCCTTGCGCAGCGCCTCCGACGGGATATCCACCACCGGCAGTCCCAACTCCTCGGTGGCAGCGATCCGGGGCGTCGTGGGCAGTGCGTAGCGCTCGCTGGCCAGATAGTCCTCGAACTCATCGAGGGTCCACGCGAACAGGGCGTCAACATCCCAGATGAGTTGGACTTCGCGGCCCCGCAGGATGTCGGGCGGATCATCCGGCCCGGCGGGGCGGAGCTGCCCGACCGCACAGCAATCGCATCCGAACCAGAAGTCGAGTTTGCCCTCGACCACCAGATTCTCGGTGACGCGCGCCTCGGTCGGCGC
>JANLOU010000060.1:0-4585 GCA_031366735.1 Candidatus Eiseniibacteriota bacterium | reverse complement strand
CACCGCCATCATCCTGGGCGGCCGGCGCTCGCTGCTTGGCCCCGCCATCGGTGCCGCCATCCTGACTCTGCTGCCGGAACTGGCGCGACCGCTGGCCGAGTACCGGCCGCTGGTCAACGGGGTGATTCTGATCCTCGTCGTGGTCGGGGTGTACATGGCATCGCGAGGCGCCTCGCATAACGGCTGACCCAACGCGAGTGAGCGGCGCGGGAGACCCAACATGTTGCTGTTGGTCATTGTTGTTGTCGTCGCGCTGCTCGCTCGGTTGCTCGGCCAGTTCGGCGCGGCTCCGCTGCGGAACTGGGCTTCCGCCACTCGGGTCGGTCTGGCGGTGATGTTCGGCGTCACGGGCGTGGCGCACTTCACACGCATGCGAGTGGACATGGTCCGAATGGTGCCAGTGGGGATCCCGAATCCCGAGTTCATGGTCACCTTCACGGGGATCTGCGAGCTCCTGGGTGCCATCGGCCTGCTCGTGCCGCGCACGCGGCGCGTTGCCGCGATCGCGCTGGTCGTGCTGCTGGTCGCCGTGCTGCCCGCGAACATCCACGCGGCGCTCTCGTCGATTCCGTTCCAAGGCTCGCCCGCCATCCCGCTGGTTCCGCGCGTGGCGATCCAGGTGGTGCTCATCGCCCTGCTCGGGTGGGCGGGTGTGCTGCGGCCGCAAGGACGCTTCAAGTGAAGGCCGAATCCCGCCGGCAAGTCACCGCGGTGCTCTGTGCGATCGCCGGAGTCATGCACATCCTTGGCGGACGATTCCTCGTGCTGCTGCTCGGTCTGGGCTATCTGGGCGCGGCGGCGGGATTGCTCGGCGGATGGAAGCACGCGCGGACATTGGCGGGCGGCGTCGCGGGCACGCGCTTTGCGGGGACCTGCTTGTTGCTGCTCTTCAAGGTGCCCGGCCTGCTTGCGGGGACCAGTGGGTCAGAGGATACGGTGATGTTCGCTCGCGACGGCTTCTGGCTGGTGATGAATGGGGCCATCCTCATGTTGGTGCTCAGCCTTGGGCTCACGCCGCCTTCGAACCACGGGGTTGTTGGCGGCGCGTAGGATGGAGCCCGGGCCCCGCGAATCCTGACAGCCGCTGCGCGCGCGTGTTCGCCGCCGCCTGCCCCAATGCGTCGGTGCACGCGGGCGCTGCACACTCCGCTGTTCGCGCTTGCCACCGACCTTCCGCCGCCCGACTATCCGCGAATGTCCACCCTCCCCGTGCCGCCCGAAGCTGTTGAGATCGATCCGCAACGCCTGGCGCGTGTCGACCGTGCGCGCGAAGGTTGGATCAAGCGGCTCATCGACCTCTCGCGGCGCAACAACCTGCTGTACTTCCGCGAGCTGAAGACGGGAACGCTCGAGCTGACCGGCGCGGCGACTGGCGCCATGAAACAGCTGCTCTCCAACGAGGAGGTGCCGCTGTCGCGATTGCTGCCGGCGAACTGTGACGCAAAGCTGGCCGAGGCCAAGCTGCGCGAGATCCATAGCCGCGCGGTGGCCAACTCGGAGGAGCGTGGGATCGAGACGCTGTTCCTTGCCATGGGCATGGCGACTTGGGATTCCAAGGATGGCGAGCGGCCCGCCCAGGCCGCGATCCTGCTGGTGCCCATCAAGGTCGAAGCGCGCAGCCGCGGTGGACAGGGTGTGGTGCTCCGGCGCGCCGGAGACATCCAGGCGAACTTGGTCCTCCTGCATCTGCTCGAGACGGAATATGGCGTTGTGCTCGCTCCCGAAGAGCTGCTTGCCGAGTTGCACGGAGATGACGAAGGCGAAGACTACGACACGCGACCAGTGACCAATCGACTCGTGGCCGCGGCCCGATCGGTGGCGGGGTTCCAGACCAACGATCGGCTGGTGATCGGCAACTTCGCATTCCAGAAAACCGCCATGGTGCGCGATCTGCGCGAGTTCGGCGAACAAATGGCGCGGCACGATCTGATCGCGGCGCTTGCCGGCGACCCCGGCGCGCGCGAGGCGGTGCGGGGCAATCGCTTCAGCCTCGACCCCGCCGAGCTTGACCAGACACCACCGGAGAACGAGTTCCTGTTCCTCGACGCCGATTCAAGCCAGCAACTGGTGATCCGTCAGGCGCTGCAACACCAGGATGGAACCATCCAGGGTCCGCCGGGTACGGGCAAGAGCCAGACGATCGCCAATCTCATCGCCGAGTTCGCGGCGCAAGGGCGGCGCGTGCTGTTCGTAGCCGAGAAGCGCGCCGCGCTCGAAGTGGTGCTGGAACGCTTGAGGCAGGCGGGGCTCGACCACCTGGCGCTCGACCTGCACGGGGCCGAGGTCTCGCGCCGACAGGTGATGGCGAAGCTGGAGTCGAGTCTGGAGCTTGTGGGGCGCGTGCCGCCGGTGGATTCCTCGAAGACTCACGCCCGAGTGTTCGAGCGCCGCGCGCGACTGGTGGAGCATGTTCGGCGCCTGCACAGCGTGTGCGCGCCCACCGCCAGAACCGTGTATCAGGTGCAGGGGCGTTTGTTGCAGTTGGGCCCCGAGTCGTTCACTCGCACCCGCTGGCGCGGCGAGGCATTGCTGAGCCTGGATGAACGCGCGGTCCAGCAGGCGTCCGATCTGCTGATCGACGCCTCGGCGTTCCGCGATCTGTTCCTGCGCTGCTCGGACTCGCCTTGGAATGGCGCTTCGCTGGCGGATGGCGACGCGGTTCGAGCGGCGCTTGAGCGGGTGGCGTCGCTGTCCGCATCGTGGCCCCGGTTCGTGACCGACTTGGGCGCGCTGTGCCAACAGGCGGAGCTGCGACCACCGGCGACAGTGGCCGAGTGGCGGACCATGCTCGCGTTGCTGCATGAGGTGCAGAACGCGTTGAGTGTCTTTTCTCCGGCGGTGTTCCAAGGACCGCCGCTCTCGCAGTGGGCGCTGGCGCTGGCGCCGGCCAAGCGGGGGGCACTCTCCAGCGCTTGGGCGTTCGTGACGCAGCGCCACTATCGGGCCGCCCTGCGTGCCGCGCGCGGGCTGGCACTGGCGAAGCGGGTGTCACCCGCCGAGCTGTGCGAGGGGCTGCTCCGGGCGGAGCGGGTGGACGCCGAGTGGCGTGAGCTTTCGCAGAACAACACCGCGCCTCGGCCCGTGCCGCGCTTCGCTGCCGTTCTGGCCCAGTGGGAAGCGTTGGAGCAACCACTCGGCGAGTTGGACGCGGCGCTATGGCGCTCGAGTAGCGCAGGTATGCCGCTGGCAGAACTCTCGCAGCGGCTCGACCGCCTTGCGGCCGACCGGACCACGCCGGGATCGATTCCCAAGCTGTGCGATCTGGAGCAGAAGTTGGAAGCCGCGGGTATCCAATCGCTGGTCGAGGAGCTGCGCGCCACATTGCCCGAAGCGGAGGCGTTCGCGCCCTCGCTCGAGCATGCATGGCTCGCATCCGCCATGGAACACGCGCGCACGCTCGATCCCGAGCTGGCCGGCTTCAAGGGGCGCGCTCATGACGCCGTGGTGGACGAGTTCCGGAAACTCGACCGCGAACGCATTCGCATGGCCGCAGAGCGGGTGCGGCGCGCGCATGCCGAGAAAGTCGTGGAGGTGATGAACCAGTACCCGGCCGAAGCCAGTCTGGTGATGCGGGAGTGCCAGAAGAAATACCGCGGGCTATCGATCCGCAAGCTGCTGGCGGGCGCACCGCATGTGCTGACCACCTTGCGCCCGTGCTGGATGGCCAGCCCCCTTTCCGTGAGCCACTTGTTGCCAGCGGACCGGGCCCTGTTCGATGTGGTGCTGTTCGACGAGGCGAGCCAGGTGTTGCCGGAGGACGCCATGCCCGCTGTGCTGCGCGGGGAGCGGGCCGTGGTGGCGGGAGATAAGCACCAGTTGCCTCCGACGACATTCTTCGTGGCCGGCGAGGACGCCGAGGGCGAAGTGGACGAGGACGCTCCGAGCGAGGGATTCGAGAGCATCCTCGACCTGATGTCGGGGCTGTTCGAATCGTGGTCGCTGGACTGGCACTACCGCAGTCTGGATGAGTCGCTCATCACATTCTCGAACCATCACATCTATGGCGATCGCCTGGTCACCTTTCCGGGGCCGGGCAAGCAAGGCGCGGTCGAGCATGTGCTGGTGCACGAGCCCGCCGCGACTGACGACGAGGCGCAGAGCGTGTCGGCCGAGGTGCAGAAAGTGGTGGAACTCGTGCTACGCCACGCCGTGACGCGGCCCACCCAGACACTGGGCGTGATCAGTATGGGGATCAAGCACCAGCGACGGATCGAACTGGCGTTGGATCTAGCGCGACGCGATCGCCCCGAACTGGATGCGTTCTTCGACACCAGCAAGCGCGAGCGCTTTTTCGTGAAGAACCTGGAGCGCGTCCAGGGCGACGAACGCGACGCGATCATCCTGACCGTGGGCTACGGCAAGGACCGCGCGGGAAAACTACCCTACCGGTTCGGCCCGCTCTTATACGAGGGCGGGGAGCGCCGTCTGAATGTGGCCGTGACCCGAGCGCGCCGACACATGACGGTGGTTTCTTCGTTCGACCATCGCGACATGGATCCCAAGCGCTCGAGCGCCAAGGGCGTGGAACTCCTGCGGCTCTACCTGGAGTTCGCGGCCAGTGGTGGGCGCGTGCTCGGCGACCGCC
>JANLOU010000506.1:0-3578 GCA_031366735.1 Candidatus Eiseniibacteriota bacterium | reverse complement strand
GGTGAGCTTCGAGAATGATCTGGACTCGCTCCGGCTGGCGCTTCGCCACCCGCTATGGTTCAAGCATCTCCACCACGGGGCGCCGCATGCGCTGCTGGCGAAGAACCAATGGTTGAGCGCTTCGGGCGCAATCGATTGGTTGCTCATTCCCGGCGACTTCGCCACGCGCAAGTTCGATGCGCCAGCGCCGGATGTCATCTACTTCGATCCCTTCTCGTTCAAGACCGACAGCGACCTGTGGACACTGGCAGCGTTCCGTGAACTGGCAGAAGTGTGCGAGCACAAGCACACCGAGTTGTTCACCTATACCTATTCCACGCAGGTGCGCGCCGCCATGTTGGCCGCCGGTTTCCATGTGGCGAAGGGCCGCGCGACGGGCCCGAAATCGGAAACCACAATCGGGCTCTCGCCGCTGGCTGCAGCGCGCCACGGACACGAACTGCTCGGCGCCGAGTGGCTGGGCCGATGGCAGCGCAGCGGTGCGCAGGTACCCTTGGGGGCCGCTGGCGACGAAGCGTGGCGCACGGCGGTGCTGGAGCATCCACAGTTCCGTGGGCTCGCCGTGGAGTAGGCGCGACACGAGCCGCCCGGACCACGATTGACAGCAGGTTGGGCACTGCTTACGGTTTGCTCGCGCATCACAGGGCGCAACCGATCCGCGGGCAGGGACGATCCCACCTGGGCAGCACCGAATCACAGCCGACATCTCCTCACTTCCAGCCCATCGACAGCGGATCGGGGGCGACACGAAGGAGGCATGATGTCCCGCGCATTGCCCGAACGGGCCAATCTCGAGTTCCTCACCAAGCAGGCGAAACACTTGCTGCGGGATGCGAAGGCGGGCGACGCCACCGCGCTCGAACGACTCCGCGCTGGGCGGCCGGCCAGCACTTCCGGATCACCGAAGCTTGCCGATTGCCAGCACTCGTTGGCGCGCGAGTACGGGTTCGCGAGCTGGCCGAAACTGAGGGCCCATGTCGAATCCCTCGGCACGACCGATCCCCTCGAATCACTGGCGGCCGCGCTCAAGTCCCGCAAGCTCGCCACGGTCCGTGAGGTGCTGGCGCGGTTCCCCTTGCTCGAGTCCAGGCTCGACGAGCCGGTGCCGGGCGGTGCCTTTGGCGCCACCCCGCTGATCACCGCCGTTCAGCGCGCCGACCGCGGGCTGGTGGACTTGCTGCTCGCCGCCGGCGCCAACATCAATCAACGCAGTCACTGGTGGGCCGGCGGCTTTCATGTGTTGGAGGACGACCACGGCCTGGCGGACTTCCTGATTGCGCGCGGCGCCACACTCGACGCCACATCGGCCGCGAAGCTGGGCCGGCTCGAGGACCTGCGAGCGATCGTGGCCGCCGACCCTTCGGCAGTGCACCATCGAGGCGGGGACGGGCAGACGCCATTGCATGTGGCGCAGACCGTGGCGATGGCCAAGTTCCTGCTCGATCACGGCGCCGAAATCGACGCGCGGGATGTGGATCATGAATCCACGCCGGCTCAATACCTGGTGCGTTCGCACGCCGAGGTGGCGAGGTTCCTGGTCACGCGCGGGGCACGGGTGGACATCCTGATGGCGGCCGCGCTGGGAGATCTGGAGCGCGTGCGCGGCCTTCTCGACGCCGATCCAGAGTGCCTACGGACCACGGTGTCCGAGAAGTATTTTCCCAAGCGCAACCCGCACGCCGGCGGCTGCATCTACATCTGGACCCTCGGGCAGGCGAAGACTGCACACGCTGTCGCGCGTGAGTGCGGCCATATGGATGTGTTCGAGTTGCTCATGCAGCGCAGTCCCGACGCGCTGAAGCTGGCGCTCGCGTGCGAGCTGGGCGAGGAGGGGACATCCCGAGCGCTGCTCGCGGCCCGGCCGGATCTGGCGCGGACATTGGGAGAGGACGAGTTGCGCAAGCTGCCCCTTGCGGCGCAGAACAATGATGCGCAAGCGGTGGGGCGCATGCTGGCGGCGGGTTGGCCACCGGATACGACCGCCCAACACGGCGCCTCGGCGCTGCACTGGGCTGGCTTCCACGGCAACGCGGCCATGGCGCGCGCGATTCTGGAACATCACCCGTCTCTGGAGGCGAAGGATCGGGACTACGCGCTGACGGCGCTGGGCTGGACGATCTACGGATCGCTGCACGGATGGCACGCCAAGCGCGGCGACTATGGCGGTGTGCTGGAGCTATTGCTTGAGGCGGGTGCCACGGCCCCCGCGCCCGAAGCGGACATGCAAGCAAGCGTGGCGGTGCTGGCGGTGCTGCGCCGACGAGGCGTGATACAGTAGCCGCGAAATGGAGGGTCTGATGGCACGCACGGGGCGCGATATCATCGTCATAGGGACATCGGCGGGAGGGCTCGAGGCCCTCGACGCTCTGATTGGTCAGTTGCCCGCGGACATTCCGGCGGCGATCTTCATCGTCCAACACTTGGCCCCTGAACTCAGCGGCATCGCCCTGATCGCTCGGCTGGCCAAGTACAGGACCTTCAAGTGCAAGCTCGCGACCGACGGCGAAAGTTTCGCCAGTGGTCGTATCTATGTCGCTCCCCCGGACAACCACCTGCTCGTCAAGGGCAGGCGACTCTTGGTGACGAAGGGGGCGCGCGAGAACCGAAATCGGCCCGGCATCGATCCCTTGTTCCGTTCCGCGGCAGTGACGCACGGGGCCCATGTGATCGGCGTTTTGCTGACGGGCATGCTCGACGATGGCACCGCAGGCCTCATCGCGATCAAGAAATGTGGCGGGGTTGCGGTCGTGCAGGATCCCAAAGACGCAACCTATCCCGCGATGCCACTCAGTGCGCTTGCGAATCTGCGCGTGGACCATTGCGTCCCCCTCGCCTCGATGGGGAAGCTTCTGGATCGCTTGAGCCGCGAACCCGCCGGAGAATCCAAGCCGATTCCCGAGGCGGTCAAGACCGAGGCCCGCATCGCGGAACGGGTTCTCAGCGATGTGTCGGCGGTGAACAGACTCGGCGATCTCGTTCCCTACAACTGTCCCAACTGCGGGGGGACATTGTGGGAGATGAAGGGCTCCGGCTCCAGTCGATTCCGCTGCCACACGGGCCACTCATTCACGGCGGCTTCGTTGGTGACGAGTCAGACCGAAAAAATCGAAGAGACTCTCTGGATCGCGCTGCGGATGTTCGAGGAGCGAAAGAACCTCCTGAACAGCCAGCTGGCATCCGCGCGCTCCGGGAAGGCGGCGACAGCCGAACGGATCCGCGAAGCGGACAGTCACATCGAGCGCATTCGCGCCATCTTGCTCGCGCCGGGCGTGAACGAACAGAGCAAGTGATCGCCGATGGTGCGGAAACAAGGACAGGGACACGGTCGTCCCTGCCCCTGAGTCAATGTGTGGAGAGCACTACCGATAGGCCAACACATCTCCACTCGTCGTGAATGTGAGCTCTGTACCCGGCTTGAGTTGCATCGTGCGCATCGCGTTCCGGGTCAGCCCGTAACCCGCTGCACCACCCAGGACGCCACCGACGAGCGTGCCATGGTTGTCTTTGGCAACTGTGTGGCCGAGCAGCGCCCCGACAGCGGCGCCACCGGCGATGGCACCTAGTTTCTTGGCGCGATG
>JANLOU010000076.1:0-3881 GCA_031366735.1 Candidatus Eiseniibacteriota bacterium | reverse complement strand
GTGTCATTCCGGTTCCTTGGCGCCTTCGGGCACGAACCAGATTTCGACGCGGCGGTTGTGGGCTTGCGCAGCGAGATCGGTCCCCGTGTCCAGAGGCTTGGTTGCCGCGGCCGAACGAATCGTGATCCGCGACGCTTCGATGCCGCGCTCCTGGACAACATAGTCCTGCACTGCCTTCGCGCGCTGTACGGCGATCTGCTTAGGAGAACGCTCGTGGCTGTCGGCGTTACCGATCACGACGACGTGCGCCCGTGGATCGGCCTTGAGCCGCTGCGCCATGTCGTCAAGGCACGCCTTGTCCACGTTGTTGAGGCGGGACAAGTTTCGCGGGAACCCGCCGGCGAGGCAGGAGATCGCTTCGGCCGGTCGCGACGGCTCCTTCAGGCCCACCGCGACATCGCAGGACGAGACATGGCCGTGGCCGTCGGAGACACGGACCGTGACCGTGGCGGTGGCTGGCGGGGTCGCCGCTGGGAAGTCCAACGTCGCGGTCGCACCGGTTCCGACCACTCGACCCGCGGTGGTGCTCCACTCGTAGGTCAACGGGTCACCGTCGGCATCGGACGCGGTAGCGCGAACGCCCACGATTTCACCCGGGAGGATCTCGGGCCGTTCGCTCGCACAGCTCACCGTCGGCGGCTGGTTCTGCGGCGGCGGCGCGACGATCGCCGCGGGAGGCTCGGTCTTGCCACCGCCAAACAGCCAGCCGATGCCAAGGGTTGCCTCGATGTTCTGCTGTGTCTTGTTGACTTCATCTCCCACGTTCGTGCTGACGAACCGACCGTCGGCACGGAGATTCCAATGGGGCGAGGGGAACCAGCGGAGGCCCCCACCCGCATTCCACCCGAAATCGCAAGATTGACCAAAGCCCGGGATGTCGGTCTTTTCATTGCCCACGCCCGCGGTCAGGAACGGCCGCACCCGCTCGCCGGCCCTGAAATTGTACAGGCCATTGAGGCGATGGGCATAGAGGTGTACGTCCACATCCTGCAGGCCAAGTATCTGGAACTCCGTCTTGGTGCCCAAGTACTGCCCGGAGGTTTCCAAACTCCACTGCGGCGTGAAGAAGTAGCCCAGACGCGCGCCGAAGAGCGCATTGTTCTTCGGATGGAAGATGCCGTAGTCGTCCAGCCAACCGTAGCCGCCATAAACACCAAGTTCCACGTCGCCCTTCTCACCGCCGCCTGCGAAAGCGGGACTCGCGGCCACAACCAGTGCGGCGACAAGTGCCAAGAACGTGCATCGCATGGAGTGTCCTTTCCTGTTTGAGCGCGGCCATCCAATAGCGCGTTTGAGCGTCATGGGGCGACGACGTTGGTGTCCAAGTTCACCGCGCCGATTCGGGTCAACAATCTGCCTTTCACCCGCGCACCGGTAGTCAGCGTGATCGTCTGATCGGCCAAGATGGTCCCTTTGAAGTCGGAGTTTGTCCCGAGGGTCGCCGACGTGCCGACCTGCCAGATGATGTTGGAGGCCTTTGCTCCGCCGGCCAAGACGATCTGGCTTCCGGGCCCGGTCGTGAGCGTGGAAGCGATTTGAATGATGAAGACGGCATTCTCGTCACCCAGGGCGTTGAGCGTGACCATCCCCGAAATCGCCAGCGAGGACGTGGACTTGTAGAGGCCGGGCGCGAGAGTCAAGCCCGTTAAGTCTCCGGAGACATTGATCGGGTTCGTGGACCGCCCGGCAGCATCGTTGAACGCGACCGTCAGGTCGGATTCCCCCTGCGCCGAGGCCGCGTCTCCGGCGTGAATGGTCCCGCTTACGGTTCCGGGCGGAAATCCGGTCACGGCAGAGCCCGGACTCACTCCAAGGTCTCCAGTGATCGCGGTCGCGCCAGTGTTCGTCACTGTGGAGCCCGCCAGGATTGTGAAACCCGTGGTCGTTCCGAGCGCCACTGTCGCTGGACCGCCGCCGCCACCTTCCTTCACCCCGAGCGGATTTGCATTGCTGCAGCACCCGGCCAGGAAGATCGCCAGCACCGATGCCATCATCCATTGTCCGTTGCGTTCGCGCATCGTCGCCTCCTTAACGCATTGTCGCCCCAAGCAGTCCGACATTGTCGCTCGAAGCGATTCCTACTGACCCTGCCCTCGCCGCAGCTCACGAGGCCGATCCCAGAGGTTGACTCGTGCCGCGCAGATTGCCCGCTCAGGGTGACGCACGAATGAGGCCATGCGTGAGGAAGCTCGCTACTGCTCCACTCAAGGCCTTGTGATCACCTTCTATGGCTCCTGTTTCCCCCGCCAAGGGTGGCGATGGATCAAGGGCAACCACCGGTGGCGGAAGGAAGGAAGTTCAAAATCGGAGTGGATTATTCAAACCCCAGCGCCCTCAGCGGGCAGGCGCAATCCGGGATCGGGGCGCCTCTTGACTTGAATGACGGCCTCACGAGCAATGAGCGCGAAGCGATGCGGCAACTCAAGCGCGAGAACCGCGTGCTCCGCGAGGAGCGGGAGGTTGAGTGGGCCGTGGCTCGACCGGCTCGATCTGCAGGTCGAGGTCACATCACTCGCTCACCGCGCGCGAACTCGCCGGCGCCAACACCGGCGAGACGAGCTCGACGGTTACCGCGCGCGTGGCGGAAACACGTGAGCGTCAGCGTCGACGCGGTGCGCTTGACTCGGAGCTGCCACCCAAGCGCGTGCGAGCCGTGTGCGGGCTCGCTGGGCAGATCCTGCACGGGAATCGTGTCCGCGAACACGTCGTGCAGCAACATCGTCGCGGTTCGCGATGCTGGGACGCCCAAAGCGGTACGCGCCCACAGCCACAGATCACGCGCTGAGCTCATCGCAGAAGCGAAGGGGGCATTGGGAGCATTGCGCTCTGGCGAGGAGGGAGCGTCCCGTGCGGCCAAGCGCACCGGTCAGGCCCCGCACCGGATGACCTCCACGAAGTAGCCCACCGAGGTCTCCGCATGCGGATGTGCCAGCAGCGGGCCCGCGGTCGCGACCGAGCCGAGTAGCCCGATACCCATCATGGCCACCAGTTGCCTCATCAGTCCCGCCCGCCAAGTGCCGCGAGGCCGCAGCAAGCTGCCCAAGGTGTACGCGAGTCGCGGCCCGCTCTGCTACCTTGCCGACCTCGTTTCACGCCACCCTCCCGAGGACGCTGCCATGCGCCGACTGACGCTGCTCGTGCTGCTGTTGTGCCTCCCCGCACCGGTGTCGGCGGCCGAACCATCCTCCAAGCCAGGCATGATCGCCGCGCGCACCGCGGGCCTCGCCCGCCATGAGGGTTTCCTGTCGTGGTATTGGGACGCTCGCGCGGGCCGATTGCTGCTCGAGGTGGCGCGCCCGGGCGGGTCGTTCCTCTATAGCTGCGGGCTCGCGCAGGGCGCGGGCACGATCGAGGCATCACTGGACCGCGGCCAATTGGGCGGCATGCGCCTCGTACGCTTCGAGCGCAATGGTCCGCGCGTGCTGCTCGTGCAACTCCAGACGGCGCATCGCAGCACCACGCCCGATGCCGAACGCACTCGTGCGATCGAGCAATCGTTCCCCCTCGCCGTGCTCGCGGCCCTGCCGATCGTGGGTGAGACGGGCAACACGCTGCTCGTGGATGCCACCGATTTCCTCCTGCGCGACGCAGTGGTCCTGCCCGAGTTGAACACCGCTCAGCCCGGCGCATGGCGGCAGGACGAGGCGCGCAGTGCGCTGCGGCCCGAGGGAAGCGGCGCATTCCCGCGCAACACGGAGCTCGAGGCGCTGCTCACTTTCACGGCGGACAAGCCGGCAGAGGGCTTGGCAGGCGTGCTGCCCGATGGGCGCACCATGAGCGTGGTGGTGCATCACACATTCCTGCAGCTGCCGCCCGATGGGTTCACGCCGCGTGCGCACGACCCTCGCATCGGCATCTTAACCGAGAGCTTCAAGGACCTC
>JANLOU010000400.1:0-5702 GCA_031366735.1 Candidatus Eiseniibacteriota bacterium | reverse complement strand
CATCCTGGGTGAAGCCGCGCACGCGTTCCATCCCGTGCAGCACGCCGCTACGTTCGTAGCGGTACACCGTGCCCAACTCGGCATAGCGCAGCGGCAGTTCGCGATAGGAATGCTTGCGGGTGTTGTAGATCATGATGTGCCCGGGACAGTTCATGGGCTTGCAGCGATAGGGCTGATCGTCGATCACCATGGGCGCGTACATCATCTCGGCGTAGTTCTGCAGATGCCCCGAGATCTCGAACAACTTCTCGGATGCAATGTGCGGCGTGTACACGAACTGGTAGCCGCGCTTGAGGTGCTCTTCCTTCCAGAAGGTCTCCATCTGGTGCCGCAGAGCCCCGCCCTTGGGATGCCAGAACACCAGCCCCGCTCCCACTTCCTCGTGGATCGAGAAAATGTCGAGCTCCTTGCCCAGACGGCGATGGTCGCGCTTGAGCGATTCCTCGATCCGGTGCATGTGTTCGTCCAACTCGGCTTGCGTTGCGAACGCGGTGCCGTAGATGCGCTGCAGCATTTCGTTCTTCTCGCTGCCCAACCAGTACGCGCCCGCGACATGCGTGAGCTTGAACGCGCCGATCCTGCCCGTGCTCTCGACATGCGGACCGCGGCACAGGTCGAGGAACGGGCCGTTCTGGTAGGTGGTGACCGTCGCGTCCTCGGGAATCACCGAGAGGAAGTGCAGCTTGTACCGCTCGCCCAACGTGTCCCAGTGCGCGTACGCGGCATCGCGGGTGGTCTCGGCGAACACGAACGGCTGGTCCGCGGCCACGATCTCGCGCATGCGCGCCTCGATCTTCTCGAGGTCCTCGGGGGTGAACGGCGTGGGCTTGGCGAAGTCGTAGTAGAAGCCATTGTCGATCGGCGGACCGCCCGCGACCTTGGTCTCGGGGAACAAGTCGGTGACCGCCGTGGCCAGGACATGCGCGGCGGAATGGCGGATGCGATACAGCGCCTCTCCACCGGGGTACTTGGACAGATCGGGTCCCGAGACTCGCGCAGACGACGACATGGCGTGCCTTCCCCTCATGGAAACGAAAAGGGGCGGCGCGCCGACCGAACGGCGTGCGCGCCCCTAGAAGACATGGTGGGCGATACTGGACTTGAACCAGTGACCCCTTGCTTGTCGAGCAAGTGCTCTACCAACTGAGCTAATCGCCCATGAGCGGGAGAGTTAATCCGATGGCACTGGGTCGCGTCAAGCGGGTGCGCTCCGCTGGCAGCGTTCGCCGCCTCAGACCCGGCGTCCCACCACATTCGCAATGGTGCGGATCTGCTCCACGAGTTCCACGAACTGCTCGGGGTACAGCGATTGGGCGCCGTCCGAGAGGGCATGGTCGGGATCGTGGTGGACTTCGATGATGAGTCCGTCCGCACCTGCCGCCACCGAGGCGCGCGCCATGGGCGCGACCTTGTAGCGGATGCCGACGCCGTGCGAGGGATCGACGATCACCGGCAGGTGCGAGAGTTCCTTCACCACCGGCACGGCATTCAGGTCGAGTGTGTTGCGCGTGTAGGTCTCAAAAGTGCGGATGCCACGCTCGCACAGGATGACCTGGAGATTGCCCTGCGCCATGATGTGCTCCGCCGACATGAGCCATTCCTCGATCGTGCTCGACAGCCCTCGCTTGAGCAGGATCGGTTTGTCGGTGTGCCCCACCTCGCGGAGCAATGAGTAGTTCTGCATGTTGCGGGCGCCGATCTGCAGGATGTCGGCGTAGCGCGACAGCAATGGCACTTGCGCGGTGTCCATGACCTCCGACACCACCGCGAGTCCGTGTGCGTCGGCGGCGCGGCGCATGATCTTGAGACCCTCCTCGCCCAACCCTTGGAACGCGTACGGAGAAGTCCGCGGTTTGTAGGCGCCGCCGCGCATCACCGTGGCGCCAGCTTTCGCGACCGCTTCGGCGATGGTGAATGCCTGCGCCTCGCCTTCGATCGAGCAGGGCCCCGCCATGATCACCAGTTGCTCGCTGCCGATGGAGGCGCGCCCCACCGAGATGATGGTGTCCTGCGGGTGGAAGGCTCGGCTGGCCAGCTTGAAGGGCTTGGCCAGTCGGGTGGCCGACTCCACCCCCGGCCACTCGGCCACATCCTTCCACTCGAGCGCGCTCAGGTCGCCGATGGCGGCGATGCGAGCGCGTCCCTCGTGATCGGTTCGGTACACGGCGAGGCCCGCCATGCGCAGGCGTGTGATCACGTCGTGCGCGGTGGCCTCGGGAGTGCCGGGTCGAAGGAGGACGAGCATGCGGACTGGGATCCTGATGGGTTGGGAAGCAGGAGGCCAACGAAGAAGCCCACGCCGGGAGTGGCATGGGCCTGCGGGAATCTCGGGTCGGACGGTGCTCCTACCGGACCAGCGCGATTCCCCAGCCATGCCATGCATAGCCGTACCAGCGCCAGTATCGGTTCGAGAAGCGATGGGTCACGAGCAACCTCCGAAGGGAATGCGAGCGGAACGCATGAGAGCCTAGCACCCGCTCCCGGGACATGTCCATCAGCGCACCACGACGAACGCGCGAGTGATCGCCCGGCCTGCCACCGTGAGTCGGGCCCAATAGGCGCCCGGTACCAGTGGACGGCCGTTGTCATCGCGGCCGTCCCAGCGCACCCGGGTCTCTCCCGCTCGGAACATCCCTTCGGCCAGCGCACGCGATCTTCGCCCGGTGGTGTCATAGAGTTCGAGCGTCACCGCGGCTTCGGCGGGCAACGCGAACACGAACGCGCCCCCGGCCTGCATCGGGTTCGGCGTGGCACCGGAGAAGCGCACTGCCGTGGGCGCGGCGGGCGGCGTCGAGACCGTGTTCGATGGCGTGAGCAGGAACGCGCGTGGCGCGCCGTTGTGGGTGCCCTCGCCGACGATCGCGCCGTAGTCATCGATATCCCACGCGCGCGTGAGGAACCAACCCGAACCCGCGGCGAGGAGCGTGTTGAGGTCGGTCATCTGCTCGTTTCGCCACAGGAACGCGACCTGCACCTCGTCGGCTCGCGTGCTGGCACCCACCACCTGGTCCAGGTTATTCAGGCCGAACGCCGAGCTGTAGATGCCGCCCAGGGTTCCCACGCTCTTCATGATGCCGTTGGCCCAGAACCACCCACGACTAGGCGGTGAGTTGGGTGCCAGCATCGACCAGCCGCACAGGTGCACGCTCTCGTTGATGTCGTAGGCATGGCTGGTGGGCCCCCCGAGTGTGCCGAGGTCATACAACTCGCCATTCGGTTTGCCGAGGAATGCGTGCAGGCCGATATCGTCCAGGATCGCCGCCCAGCCCACGATGTCGCCCCACTCGTTGCACGCATACGCCCGACTCTGCGCGCCACCGAGCGTGCCCATGTCGTGCAGTGCGTCGCCCTGCCACCAGAACGCGCGTTCGTTGCGATCCGCATCGAACGCGGAGCCCACCACGAGGCCCGTGTTGTTGATGTCGCGCGCGTCGCTGGCATTGCCGCCGAAAGTCCCCAGCGGCACGATCACGCCATTGCGCCACAGGACCGCGCGTTGCGTGGCGACCCCCGTGGGATACGCCCAGCCCACGGCATCCCCGACGGCGTTGACCGAGCGGGCCAGACTCTGCGTTCCGCCCAGCGTGCCCAGATCCTCGACGGCGCCATAGCGGTTGAGCATGGCGTGCACGAAGTTCGTGCCCTGAACGAACGAATATCCGGCGGTTGTTCCGCGCCCATTGAGCGCGAGCGCGCCGCTGCCATTGGCGCCGCCGAGCGTGCCCAGGTCGGTGATCGAGTAGGTCTCGGCACGAGCGAACGAGCCGCTCGCGAGCGCGAGCGCGCAGGCGAACAGCAGCGCGTGGCGTATGGACTCGAGGCGCATGCGGAACATCCCGGTGAAGCGTGGGTATTGCCGGTGGCACGGCTGACTTGCGGCTGCGAATCCAGAGTATGCGCTTCTTGCATGCGGGTGCCACCCAGAATCATTCCCGCCGAATCCGGATTGCGCGGTGCGAGGCGCTACGGCAGGCTGTGCGCGCGCCAGCACCCCTTGCGACCCCGGGCGGAACCTTCCCATGAGCTTTCCCGAGATTTTCCCCGTTCTCACCACCGAGCGTCTCGTGCTTCGCGAGACGGCGGATCGCGATGCCCATTCCGTATTCGAGCTGGAGAGTGATCCGGTCGCGATGCGCTATTGGAGCAAGCTGCCGATGCAATCATTCCAGGAGGCAGAGGCATCGGTGGCGCGTGCCGTGCGCTTCTTTCCCGAGCGCACCGGGCTGCGATGGTCGATCACCCGCCCCGCGGACGACCGCATGCTCGGGCACGTCTCACTTTTCAGCTTCAGCGAGCAGAACCGTCGCGCCGAGATCGGCTACGGCCTGCTGCGTCAGCACTGGGGCCAGGGCATGATGCACGAGGCGCTGACGGCCGTGGTCGATCACGCCTTCGGCCCACTCGCGCTTCGACGACTCGAGGCCGATGTCGATCCGCGCAACGACGCTTCGCTGCGCGCACTCGAGCGGCTCGGCTTCAAGCGCGAGGGGCTCCTACGCGAACGCTGGCAAGTGGGCGACGAGATCTCCGATAGTGTGCTGTTGGGACTTCTCGCGAGCGAGTGGCAAGCGCGGATCAAGGCACGGTAGGTCCCGCCCGTCCGCCTGCGGGTTGCTTGCTCGAAACCCGGCGGTCCGCGTAACCTCGAACCATGTCACTGGTCTCATTGCTCATCGGCGTGGTCGGCACCGCAATCATCCTGATCATCCTCGGGGACGCATTCGAGACCATCCTGCTGCCCCGGCGGATCGGCCGGCGCGTTCGACTCACGCGCTATTTCTACCTGATCACTTGGCGCATCTGGCGGGCATATGCGCCGCATTTGCAGAAGCCAGCGCGGCGGGAAGCGTTCATCGGTTTCTATGGACCGCTGTCGCTCATCCTGTTGCTCACCTTCTGGGCCGCGGGACTCATCGTCGGCTTCGCGCTGCTCTCGTTCGCGGGCCACAGTCAGACGACCTCGCCGAACTCCTTCGGGCTCGCGCTCTATATGAGTGGTGAGACTTTCTTCACGCTCGGGTATGGCGACTTCACGCCGGGGACGGCGCTGGGGCGCGTGCAATCGGTGATCGAGGCGGGCATTGGATTCGGCTTTTTCGCCACGGTCATCGGGTACCTCCCAACGATGTACGCAGCGTTTGCGCAGCGTGAGGTCGAGATCGCGCTCATGGACGCTCGCGCCGGTTCGCCCCCGACGGCGGCGGAGTTCCTGCGCCGCACGCCGCTCACCGGGGATGGTGAGCATCGCGAGGACCGACTCGCCGCGTGGGAGCGCTGGTCGGCACAGTTGCTGGAGACACACATCTCGTATCCCCAGCTCGCCTATTACCGATCGCAGCACAGCAATCAGTCGTGGTTGGCGACGCTCGTCATCATCCTCGACTCGACCTCGCTGATGCTGGCACGCTCGGATGCTGCCACCCACTCTCAGGCGGGGTTCACCTTCGCATCCGCGCGCCATGCACTGGTCGACATCACGCAGATCTTCGTGCGTCGCTACACGCCCGGGGGCCCGGACCGCCTCGCGCCGGAAGCATTGCTTCACTTGCGCTCACAACTCGTAGGCACGCCCATGGAACTCCCAAGCGACGAAGGATTCGAGGCGCGCCTTGCGGAACTGCGCCTGCGCTATGAACCCTACGCGCAGGCCCTCGCCGCCCATCTGCTGTTCGAGCTGCCCCCTTGGGCGCACCGCCAGCCGC
>JANLOU010000368.1:0-1838 GCA_031366735.1 Candidatus Eiseniibacteriota bacterium | reverse complement strand
CCGGCCAAGTTCCTCCTCTCCGAGATGGGCATCCTGCGCAACGAGTTGCGCATGCCACTCCTACCCGTGGAGCCAAGCAGTGAGAAGATCATCCTCGAGGCTGCGCGTGCGGTGGGTGTGAGCCTGCCCACAGGAGCGCGGGCGTGATCGAGCTGGTGTTGCACGGCGCGGCGGGACGCATGGGTCGCGCAGTGGCATTGGCAGCAGAAAGCGCCCCCGATCTTCGCTTGGTGGCGTGCGTGGATCCCGCGTCGGGGCCACGCGCGGATGGGAGTATGTGGACCGCGGAGCTGGGTTCGGTGCTCCAGCCGGGGCAGGTGGTGGTCGAGTTCAGCGGGCCCTCCGGTGCTCGGCACGCGGCGCAACTCTGCGCCAGCAAGGGTGCGGCGCTGGTGTCCGGCTCCACCGGACTGAGCCCGGAGGATGAAGCGGCGCTCATGGCGGCGGCCGACAAGGTGGCCGTGCTGCGGGCGAGCAACTTCAGCATCGGTGTGGCGGTATTGCGGCAGGCGCTGCGGGCTGCCTTGGCGGCGGCGCCGAGCAGCTGGGACATCGAGATCGTGGAGCGGCACCATCGCTTGAAGAAGGACAGCCCCTCGGGCACGGCGCTCACCTTGGCGGATGATGTGCTCGCGGCGCGCGCGCTCACGCCCGCGGCACTGGTGAACGGGCGTGCGGGCGCGGTCGGAGCGCGCTCTGCTGCCGAGGTCGGGCTGCATGCGGTGCGAGGGGGCACCTGGGTGGGCGACCATCAGGTGTTGTTGGCGGGAGAAGGGGAGTGGATCGAGTTGCGCCATGTGGCCCAGGACCGTGCAGCCTTCGCACACGGGGCGCTGTCCGCGGCCAGATTCCTCTCGACGGCAGCACCCGGGATGTACACCATGCAGGATCTGATCCGTGGACCGGGACGGACATGACACGCCCCACTTCCTCATGGGAGCCCGGACCCGCATGCGCCTTGCGCGCCTCGCCAGACTCACACCGCTCCTGATCCTCGCGCTGCTGGCCGCTCCGGCCGGCGCGCAGACCTTTGGCAAGAACAAGGTCCACTACGAGTCGCTCGAGTGGGCCGTGCTCGAGACGCCCCACCTGCGGGTGCATTACTACGCCGAGGAGGAGAGCCTCGCCCGACGCATCACCGCGTTCGCCGAGAGCGCTGCGGTCGAGTTCGACGGTCGCTTCCGGGTGAAGCTCAAGCATCGCATTCCCCTGCTGCTGTATTCCACGCACCATCTGTTCCAACAGACCAATGCAACGCCAGAAGCGATCACCGAATCGGTCGGGGGTCTGACCGAGTTGATCAAGGGCCGCGTGCTGATCCCGCACAATGGTTCCTGGTCGCGACTGCGGTGGGTGACGCGCCACGAGCTGACGCACGCCTACATGCTCGAGAAGATCACCCAGGTCCAGCGCGCGAATCACAAGGCGCAGATCGCCTTTCCGCCCTTGTGGTGGATCGAGGGGCTGGCGGAGTACTGCGGCACGACATGGGATGCTGACGCCGAGGGTCTGTTGCGGGACATGGTGGTCAACCGGCGGGCGTATCCGATCACGCGCAGCGAGCCCATCACCGGCTCGGTCGAGATGTACAAGGAGGGGCAGGCGTTCCTGCTGTGGCTCGCCGATCACTATGGCGAGCATGTGATCTTCGATCTGCTCGAGAACCTGTGGCGTGCGGATGATTTCGAGACCGTCTGGCGCATCACCATGGGGCGATCGCTCCGCGAGATCGACGACGAGTGGTTCGAAAGCCTCCAGAAACGCGAGATGCCCTCGATCGCAACGCTCGACCGCCCGCACGATGTGGCGCGACGACTGGCGCAACCCAGCCGTTTCAA
>JANLOU010000332.1:0-2305 GCA_031366735.1 Candidatus Eiseniibacteriota bacterium | reverse complement strand
GATCGCGCTGACGATGTCGTTGGCGTACTCCTGCATGGTGTAGTTCGTGGAGGAGTGCCAATTGGTCGAGGAGCCATCGTAGTCCACGCCCAGTCCGCCGCCGGCGTCGATGAACTTGAGCTCGGCGCCCGCCTTACAGATTTCGACGAAGATGCGGCCCGCCTCCTGCATCGCGTCCTTGATCGCGCGCACGGCCGAGATCTGTGAGCCGATGTGGAAGTGCAGCAGTTCGAGACAGTCCAGCATGTTCGCGGCGCGTAGCGAGTCGATCAGCATCACGAGCTCGCTGGCCGTGAGGCCGAACTTGGAACGGTCGCCCGTGGACTCCATCCACTTGCCCGCGCCCTTGGTGGTGAGCTTGGCGCGCACGCCGATGTGCGGTCGGATGCCGAGCCGCTTGGAGACCTGGATGAGCAGGTCCAGCTCACGGAAGCGATCGATCACGATGATGGGATAACGCCCCAGCTTCTGCGACAACAGAGCGGTCTCCATGTACTCGATGTCCTTGTAGCCATTCAGGATCAGCAGCGCGTCGGGACTGTCCAACAATGCCAGCCCCGCGAGTAGCTCGGGCTTGGAACCCGCCTCCAGGCCGAGCCCGAACGGCTTGCCGAAGCGCACGAGTTCCTCGACCACCTGGTGCTGCTGGTTGACCTTGATCGGAAACACGCCGCGGTATCGGCCGCGGTAGCCGTACTCCTTGATGGCGCTGTCGAAGCAACCGAACAGCGTTTTGACGCGGCTGTCGAGGATGTCGGAGAAGCGCATGAGCATCGGCATCGCGAGACCACGGCGCTGGAGATCGTGCGCCAGGTCGAACAGGTCGATGCCCGGCCCCTCCGGGCCAGAAGGCGTTGCCTCGAGATGACCCGCAGAGTTGATTTGGAAATACCCCGACGACCAGCCCGGCACGTTGTACAGCGCGGCCGAGTCCTTCGTGGTCCAGGTGCGGTTATCCTTCAACGCGCTTCCTCCGAGTGTTCGAGCGGTTTCGACGGAAAGGGGAGGTGGCCACGGCGTCGCCGCGGCGGCGCGTAGCTTATAGGGATGGGGCGTGCGATGCGAGCAGAACATGCAGCGCGAGCAGGCTTGAATCCGGGTGCATGGGCTCTCTAGGATGCCGGCATGGACACCTACGCCCGGATCCGTGCTGTCGTACGCCGCATTCCGCGCGGCCGAGTCGCCACTTATGGCCAGATCGCCGAGGTTGCAGGCATGCCGGGCGCCGCTCGACTGGTGGGATACGCGCTGCATGCCTCGGGCCCGCAGCATGCGCTGCCTTGGCACCGAGTGTTGGGAGCCGGAGGGCGCCTGACGCTGGCCAAGCTCGACCCGGACACCGCACTCACGCAGCGGATCCGACTCGAGGCAGAAGGTGTGCCGTTCGTGGGGGGCGGGCGGGTGGACCTTGGAAGATGCCAATGGAAGGTAGGGGCGCCACTTCGGCCGCGCGTGAAACCCGAGCGCAAGTCCCGACCGGCGCTGCGAAGTCGTTAGCCGCGCATCACTCGCACGAATACGGCGAGCAGGGCGACGACCGCGACAATGCCGAGCACGCGGAGGAGCAATCCGGCTGGGCGGCCGGCCAACCGTGTGCTGAGCGGTAGCACAGCGCCTAGACAGAGTCCCGCGGCAAGCCCCGACGCATGCGCCATGTTATCCGTGCCGTGGCGTTGGAAGCCCTCCGCGAAACCCGGCAGCGCCAGGAACAGCACTGCCGCCGCCAGCGCGCGCGCGCGCGTCGGAGCAAGCCGGTCGCGCAATCGGAACGCTCCGGCCAGTAGCGCACCGCCCAAGGCGAATACCACGCCGGAGCCGCCGAGGCTCAGGCCCAGCACCCCGGGGTGACGCTCGGTCCGCCACAGCAGGCTGCCCAAGGAGGCGAGGGCGCCGCCCCAGGCCACAAGGATCCAGAAGCTCCAGCGCGAGAAGATGCGCTCCACCGCTTGCCCCAGCACGAGCAGTGTGATCGCGTTGAAGAACAAGTGGGAGGCGCCACTGTGCAGGAAGGTGGAGCCGATCAGGCGCCATGCGGCATCGAGCGAGAGCGGCTGGGTGATGCTGGCGCCGCGTGCGATGAGCGCCGAAGTGTCCCCGAGTTGGTGCGTGGCCGCGAGCGCCAAGGACACCACGCTCCAGCTGAGCAACACCAGCACCGTGCCCCATGGAACCACATCGCCCACTGCGGTGGAGAGTTCGACCGGAGGCAATTCCTCGGGATCCGCAGGGATGAACCCGGGCTCATCACTGAGCGCACCGGGCGCCGCAGCGGCAGCGGGCTCGCTCGGCTCGCGCGGCTCGCGCG
>JANLOU010000075.1:0-2768 GCA_031366735.1 Candidatus Eiseniibacteriota bacterium | reverse complement strand
TACTCACAGGCGACACCACGATCGCCGTGGCCGCGACTCGCGAGGGATTATGGGACGGTGGTCTCAGTGCGCGCCTGACCTTGAGCCCCGAGACCAGCCTGTTCGCCGCCGCCGGCACGCGTGCTCCCGAGGAGTGGACGGGCCTGGACCTGAAGACCGGTCGCGCCAGTGAATACCGTGCCGGGATCGAATACCGCGACATCGAGACCCCGTACGCGGTCCGGGCGGGACTCGGGCTGGAGCGCTTGCCCGACAGCCCCGAGCGCCGGGCGGGAGTCATCGGGCTGGGGCTGAGCCTCTACTCGGGCGGGACCGTGTTCGATCTGGGCCTCACGCACCGCACCCTGAGCCATCCCGATAGCCCCAACTCCTACGACACCCGGTTGCTCGGGTCGGTCCGCGTGGGTTTCTAGCGCCCTGCCGGGGGCGGTGCTGGCCGCCCCGCGGCGTGGTGCTATACTGCCGCGCGTTCCTGCGACATAGTCACATCCCAACAGGTGGCGGTCACCCGACGCGATGCGGGGCTTCGCGTACATCAGAATGCCCGGCCGTGCTTGGCAGACGGGCGGGCCGTCCGCAAGCTGCGAGAGTGGCGGAACTGGCAGACGCGCCGGATTTAGGTTCCGGTGAGGAGACTCGTGGGGGTTCAAATCCCCCCTCTCGCATGTCGCGCCGCCTGAGCGGACCACGACCCCAGACACTCATCACTTCGAAGGACGACTTCCCGCGATGACCCATACTGTCCAAGAGACCGGCAAGTGGCAGCATACCGTGAGCATCGAGGTCCCGACCGATGAGGTCGAAACGCGCCTCGAGGATGTGGCCCGCCAGCTCCAGCGCCGCGTGGCCATGCCCGGCTTTCGCAAGGGCAAGGTCCCCATGGACCGCGTGCGCAGCGAGTTCGCCTCCCATATCGAGCAGGAGTTCCTGGAGCGGTTCATCCCCCAGGTGACGAGCCAGGCGTTGAAAGAGGCCAAGCTCGACGCCGTGGTCCCGCCGTACATCGAGAACCTCAAGTTCAGCCCGGGGCAGCCGCTGCGCTTCGAGGCCATTGTCGATGTGGCCCCTCAGGCCGAGTGCAAGGATTACAAGGGGCTGCCGGGCGTGCGCCGCGCGCGCATCGTCGATGAGGCCGCGATCGATGCCGTGGTGGCCGACCTGCTCGAGGATTCCGCCATCTTCGTGGATGTGGCCAAGGCCGCCGAGACGGGCGATGTGGTGCTCTTGGACTCCCAGCGACTGGACGCCAATGGGCGCCGGCTCGCCAACACCCGGGCCAAGGGGACCCGCATCCAACTGGGGGCGCCCGAGCTGCTCCCGGACCTGGAGGCAGGGCTGTTGGGGTGCATGGAGGGTCAGGAGCGCACGATCGCGGTGACTTACCCGGCGGATTACCGTCAGGCGGAGCTTGCGGGCAAGGCGATTCGCTATGTGGTGAAGATCCGTAAGATCCAGCAGAAGAAACGCCGGGAGCTGGACGATAACTTCGCTCGGGAGCTCTTCAAGCTGGACTCCCTCAACGAACTGCGCGATCGCGTCCGCCAGAACCTCGAGTCCGAGGATGGCGCCCGCGTCCGGCGCGAGCTCGAGGGGACCCTCACGGAAGCGCTACTGACTCGCAATCCGGTCGAACTGTCGGAACGCCTGATCTCCTACATGCTGGACCAGGTGATCCGCGAGCAGACGGGTGGGCGCGAAGTGAATGCCGAGATGAAGAAGTCGTTCGAGGAACATTACCGCCCGGGTGTCGAGCGCTCGTTGAAGCGTGAGGTGCTGCTGGCGGCGGTGGCCCGGGAGGAATCGCTGGTCGTCTCTGATGAAGAGGTGTCGGCGGACATCGACCGCATGGCTGCCGCGGATTCCAAGCAGGCATCGCGCGTGCGCGCGAGGTATCAGACGGCCGAGCGCCGCAACAATCTGCGCGGCGTGTTGCTCGAACGAAAAGCCATGGATCTAGTGATCGAGTCGGCGAATCTCACGGATGTGCCGTTCCAGGCGGAAGCCGAGACGGTGGGAGCTCGCTGAGCAGAACTTCGAACTGCTGAAACAGTCCACGCCAGCGTGCGTGGCCGGGACACCGGAAGAAAGGAAGAACAGGGATGGGTTCGGTACCTTTCGTCGTCGAACAGACCGGTCGTGGTGAGCGGGCGTATGACATCTACTCGCGCCTGCTCAAGGATCGCATCATCTTCATCGGTACTCCGATCGATGACTACATCGCGAACCTCGTGATCGCCCAGATGATCTTCCTCGAGGGCGAGGATCCGGACCGCGACATCAATCTCTACATCCAGAGCCCGGGCGGTGTGGTCACGGCGGGGCTGGCCATGTACGACACCATGCAGTTCCTGAAGTGCCCGATCTCGACGCTCTGCCTTGGGCAGGCCGCGAGCATGGGGGCGGTGCTGCTCGCCGCTGGCGCGACCGGCAAGCGTTATGCGCTGCCGAACGCCCGCATCATGATCCACCAGGTGCTGGGCGGCGCGTCGGGGCAGTACACCGATGTCGAGATCGCCACGCGAGAGATGCAGCGCATGCGGGATTCGCTCAACGGCATCCTGTCCAAGCACACGGGCAAGCCGATCGAACAGATCCTGAAGGACACGGACCGCAATTATTTCATGTCCGCCCAGGAGGCCAAGGATTACGGCCTTATCGACGAGATCATCGAGAAGCGCAAGTAGGAACGGGCACGGGTGGCCTTGCGGCCACCCGACTCCGCTGCATAACCCGGGGACGGGATCGACATGAAGAAGCGCATCGCTACG
>JANLOU010000324.1:0-5584 GCA_031366735.1 Candidatus Eiseniibacteriota bacterium | reverse complement strand
GATCGACTTCTGCACGCCCGCGTCGGTGACGAGCTTCTGGAAACCCTCGTCGGAGACGAGCTTCTGGAACCCGCGATCGGTCGCATAGCGGCCGAGCCCACCTTCGGTGACGGCCTTGCCCAGGCCCTCGGTCACGGCGCGGCGGAAGTCGGGGTTCGTCTGCATCTGGTGGAAGGTATCGCTCTGCAGGAATGCCTGCACCGAGGCGTCGTCGATCTGCACATCGTTCGCGGAGATCTGCCGGGTGATGTCACGGTTCGCAGCGCCGATCGTGCCAGATGTTTCGTTCCGGACGGGGAACTTGCCGGTGAGCGCTGCGATTGCAAGGCCCGCGGCCACGACTCCCAGACCACCGAGGATCAGATTCTTGTTGACGGCCATCGCAACACCTCCTGCAAGGGTGAAACCCAGCGGCACGAAGCGCGTGCCTGCTTTCTACAAAGTCATGACGACGGGGGAGTTGAAAAGTTGGTGCGGAATGCTACCTGCCAGCGCGACGGGACCAGGGCAGCCAGTCCAGCCGCAGCGAGCCCTCGGCAACCGCACCGCCGGCGAGCTTCGCCGTGATGCGCACGGATTGGGTCGCTTGGCGTGGGGCGCAGCGTACTCGCAGCAGCGCCTTCGGGGCGAGTTCAAAGGCCAGCACGCCCACAGCCCCGGGCTGGACGCTGGCGCCCGAGCCCGGCTCCGCGGTCAGCCCGACCCCCTGATCATCCGAGGAAAGCCAGACTTGGACGGGCTGATCGGCGGCGTGCAGTTCGAGGATCGTGGCGCCCTTCTCGGCTCGTCCGGCGGAGACGGTGATGCCCTGGTCAATCACTCCCAGGGACAGCAGTTGCATGGGGCCAGCCACATCGCCCATGGCCCCGCTCAGGTCGGCGGGGCGGCCGGCAGGGCCGAGCGAGCCGCCCAGCGCTGCCCAACCCAGCGCGCCGGCGATGAAGCCGGCGGCGACTGGCAACAGCAGTCGGGCGAACTGCAGCGGGCGGCGCGGGGCGCGGGGCGCGACCACCGGGGTGGTCGGGCTCATGGCCGGGGCGGTCGAGCGGACGGCGGTCATGATGCTCGCGTGCAGTCCCGCCGGAGGCGACTCGAGTTCGATGGAGCCCAGCGCGTCGAAGACCAGCTTCAGCTCGGCGTGCCGCGCCCGCACCACAGGGTCGGCAGCGAGGCGCGCTTCCAAGCGTCGGGCTTCTTCCGGAGTGCCCTCGCCATCGAGGACTCGCTGGATCAGGTCATCAAGGATCTCGTCAGTCACGTCGTTCGCACTCCTCGTTTCTGGAGGACCTTGGCGAGGCGTTGCCGCGCGGTGAAAAGCCGCGACTTCACGGTCTTCGCAGGAATCCCCAGAGTCTCTGCCATCTCGTCGTAGGACAGATCGAGCCAGTGTCTCAGCACGATCACCTGGCGCAGGTCTTCGTCCAACTCTTCGACTGCGGCCTCCACCAGCCCTGCCAGTTGTCCATCCGCGGCCGCTTCATCGGGACGCGGACCTGCGGAAACCAACTGGTCGTTGAGCGGCTCGGTCCGTCGCTTGCGCAGTTGGTTCACGGCTTCGTTGTAGGTGATGCGATAGATCCAACTGAAGAATCGATGCTCTGGGCGATAGCTCCCCAGATGGGTCCAAGCCCGCAGGAACGCGGTCTGGACGGCATCCCGGGCCTCCTCGCGGTCGCGCAGCACCCGAAGGGCCACATTGAAGAGCGGTCGCTCGAAGCGCGCGACCAGTTGCGAGAAGGCATCCGAATCACCTTGCACGCATCGCTGGACCAGCGCGTCCTCATCCAACATGACGCAGTCGGGGCACAGAAGTTGGTGGGCTGCTGCTGGGGCAGCGCCACATGGGCCGGCCAGCGGGGACGAAGGGCCGGGGCCGGGAGTTCATTCGATACCCAGTAGTTCTGCCAGCCCCGCGTACACGAAGACGTTTCGCACGCGGGGGGAGAGTCGGGTCATCCGCAGGGACTGGCCGCCCGCGAGCAGACGCTTGTAGGTCTGCATGATGACGGCGATACCGGCGCTGGAGATGTACTCGAGCTTGTCGCAGTCCAGCACGAGCGGGCCAGCGAGCGGTGTGAGCGTGGCCAGTGCCTGATCGGACTCGGCGGCATCCAGCCGACCCGACAGCGCCATCGTCCCCGGAGATTCCATGTGCATTTCGAACATCAGTCCTTCGCCCTCATCGTGACTGTCGTGGTGGCGATGCCACCGTGCCATTCGTAACGGAAATCCTCGGACATCCTGCGGACCAGATGCACGCCCAGTCCACCCGGGACGCGCTCGTCGATCGGGCGGTGGACATCGACCTCTGGCCGCGCGGTGGGGTCATGCAGTTCGGCGCCATACTCGCGCAGGGTGATGACCACCCGTTCCGCATCACGCGCCAGCCCCACATCGACATCGCCGCGCTCGCCGCGCGCATACTTGACCAGATTGGTGAACAACTCCTCAATCACCAGGTCGAGCTCGAATGCACGGCTCTGGGCGAGTCCCTCTGCCGCGAGGAACTCCTGAACGAACTCGACCAGCGCAGGAAGGGATGCCATCTCCCGTGGGAAGGGACGGACCATCATGCTGCAGGTTAGTGGGCCGGAGGGCGCACTTGCAATCCCGTCCTTCCGTCTGGAGCCCGACCCAGCTAGGATTAAGGGAATCCACTCCCCATGACACCGGTGGGAGCGTGTTCCGAGGCGCCTGGACTCCGGGCGGCCCCGGCACGGTCGCATCTGCTGGTGGATCCCTTCGCTCCATCCGGAAAGGTGTGCCCCCACCCGTGCGTAAGTCCATCCTGTGCTTCGCGGCTGCACTTGCCGTGTGCTGCGGTTTGTCCACCCCGGCGCGTTCGGCAGTCCTCCTGTCCGAGTTGTGTGACCCCAATCTGAACTACACCACCGACCGATTCATCGAGATATTCAATAGTGGTCCGGACCCGGTGGACCTCACCAGTTGGTCGGTGGTCGCAATCGCGAACAATGCGGATGTGACGACCTGGCCACTCTCGGGCACGCTCCTGCCGGGGCAGGCCAAGGTCTGCGGCGGACCCACCACGGCGACGGGTTTCACGGTGCACTTCCAGAGCGCCACCTGGGCCACGGTCGCGGGTTACGGAAACTGGAACGGCAAGATCGGCGATGGTGCCAAGCTCAAGAACGCGAGTGGCACGATCGTGGACTTGGTGGTCGCCACCGGAGTGCTGTTCGAGAATGCGGATCTGGTGCGCATCCCCAGCGTGACGACACCGAACCCGGTATACACCGCATCGGAGTGGACCTCGACGCCTGTCTCGCTGGCCACCAACGCTAGCCCCGGCACGCACAATGGTTCAGCGCCGCCCGCGACCGGCCCAACCATTTCGGGAATCGTGACCGATCCGGCAACTCCGGCGGCGGGCGTTCCCACCGATGTGCAGGCCACCGCAGTGGACACCAGTGGCGCGATCGTCGCGGTCACCTTGCAGTGGGGAACTTCGGCCTCGTCGCTTCCGAACAACATCGGGATGCCGCTGCTCTCGGGGGACACCTATCGCACCAGCGCCTCCATCCCGGCGCAGGCCGGCGGCGCCACGATCTATTATCGCGTCACGGCCGAGGGCCCGACCCAGACCAACCAATCGACCGTGCGGAACTACACCATCGCCGGTGGCGGTGGGGGAATCCCGCCCTCCGTGCTGGCGGTCGGCGAGATGAGCGATTCCACGCTGCTCGTGATCTTCAGTGAGCCGGTGGACCAGGCGTCCGCGGAAGTCCCCACGAACTATTCCGTCGGAGCGCTGTCCGCGGTGAATGCCGTGCGCGACCCCGCCCAGATCGCGCAAGTGCTCATCACGGTGCGCGCAATCGCCGCTGGATCCCAGTCGCTGACCGTGAATGGTGTCGCAGATACTTCGGGAGTGGTGGCGTTCGGCGCAACGCGTGCCTTCAACTATGTGGATGTCACCATCCCCGCGGGTTATTACAACAGTACGGTCGGGCTCACGGGTTCGGCCTTGCGCGTGGCACTACACAACCTGATCAAGAACCACACCTCGATCAGCTACAGCGCGCTGCTCACCGCATTCCAGACCACCGATGTGAAGTGGAACGGCAAAGTCTGGGATGTGTACTCCGATATTCCTGGCGGGACCGCCCCCTATGAGTACAGCTTCGGTCAGACGGGGCAGGGCGCGACGGAGAATCTTGGCTACAACCGCGAGCACTCGTTCCCGCAATCCTGGTTCGGCGGGTTGTCGCCCATGTACACGGATCTCTGGCACCTCTATCCGACCGACGCGAAGGTGAACGGCTACCGTGCGAACTATGCGTACGGCAAGGTCGGGACGGCGACGACCACATCGCTCAATGGCAGCAAGTTGGGCCCCAGCGTTTCGCCGGGCTTCACCGGAACGGTCTTCGAGCCGATCGACGCATTCAAGGGCGACCTCGCGCGCAGCCAGTTCTACATGGCGACGCGCTACTTCGGGCAGGACGCGGGGTGGCCGGGCAGCGATTCGTTCACCGGCGCTGAGCCCCGTCCATGGGCGCGGGCGCAGTATGTGCAGTGGTGCGCTGGGGATCCTGTCAGCTGGAAGGAGCGCATGCGCAACGGCGCTGTCTATGTGATCCAGAACAAACGCAATCCGTTCGTGGATCATCCCGAGTTCGTGGCGATGATCTTCGACACCACCTCGACCACGGATGTCGTGGACGGGACGGGGCGCAGCACCATCCGCTTGCGCCAGAATCTCCCCAATCCGTTCGGCACGCGCACGAGCATCGGATTCGACCTGGCGCGCCGTGACCGGGTGAGTCTGGGAATCTATGATGTGACCGGTCGGCTGGTTCGCAGCCTGGTCGACGGGGGAGTGCTCGAGTCCGGCACCCACCAGTTGGAGTGGAACGGTCACGACGACGGCGGCGCGCTGGTTTCGCCGGGACTTTATTTCTGCAGGCTCGATGCCGGCGCCGTGAGTGAGACTCGCAGGATCGTCTTCGCTCGCTGAGAAGTGAACTGAGGATCCCCGCGAATGCTCGAGCCTGGAACCAAGCTTGGCCCCTACGAGATCGTCGCGCCGCTCGGAGCAGGTGGGATGGGCGAGGTCTATCGCGCCCGTGACACGCGTCTGGGGCGAGAAGTCGCGATCAAGGTGCTGCTGCAGCACCTGTCGGCGAATGCCGAAGTGCGTACGCGGTTCGAACGCGAGGCCCAGACCATCTCGGGCTTGAACCACCCCAATATCTGCACGCTGTTCGATGTGGGGCGGGACGGCGAGATGGACTACCTCGTGATGGAGTTGATCGAGGGCGAGACGCTGGCCGCCCGGCTCCGCAAGGGCCCGCTTCCGGCGCTGGAACTCGTGCGGTTGGCGGTGCAGATCGCGGATGCGCTCGACCGCGCGCACCGGGCTGGAGTGGTCCACCGGGACCTGAAACCCGGCAATGTCATGATCACTCGCAGCGGCGCGAAGCTGATGGACTTCGGCCTCGCCCGCGCCACGGGGATGGCCGGTCCGAACAGTGGCAGTGGCGCGTCCATGGCGGGGCTCACGCAGTCGCCGACCGTTGCGCAGGCGCTCACGGCCGAAGGCACCATCATCGGGACCTTCCAG
>JANLOU010000288.1:0-1619 GCA_031366735.1 Candidatus Eiseniibacteriota bacterium | reverse complement strand
AGGCGGCGCTGCAACGCGCCATCAGTGAGTACGAGACCTTCATCCAGGAGATCTGGGGGCCGCAGGGACGCGCGTCGCAGGAGAACACACGCGCGACCGAGGAGATCGTGACCCAGGTGCGGCAGGTGGTCGAGAAAATCGCCAGCCAGAAGGGTCTCGAGTTGGTCTTCGACAGCGCGAGCGGATTCCTGATCTACGCCGATCGCACGCTCGACCTCACGCCCGAGGTCATCACCGAGCTGAATACCCGCACTGCGGGCAGCTCGCGCTGAGGAGGACCGCGTCGTGAGTACGCGTACGCTCGTCGAGCTCGCCACCGAGTTGGGTGGCACCGTGGTGGGGGATGGTTCTGTCGTCATCCGCGGGGTCGCCGGTATCCGAGAGGCCCAGTCGGGCGACATCACCTTCATCGCCAATAGCCGTTACGACGGCTATCTCGCGGAAACCCTTGCTTCCGCTGTCATCTGTTCGCATGGGGACCGCGAATCCGGCGTCCCGCTCCTACAAGTCGACAATCCCTATCTCGCCTTCCAAAAAGTCGTGCGGCTGTTCCGGCCGGAGCTTTATAAACCACTCGCCGGAGTGCATCCCACGGCGGTGGTGTCCCCGGCTGCGAGCATCGGTGAGGGCGCCAGCATCGGCCCGTATTGCGTGGTCGAATCGGGCGCCCGCGTGGGCGCGAACACCGTTCTCATGGCCAGTTGCTACCTGGGAGTCCAAGCGGTGATCGGGGCGGAGTGCCAGCTCTACCCCAATGTCACGGTGCGCGAGGAGTGCCAGATCGGCGACCGTTGCATCCTGCACCCCGGTGTCGTGGTGGGAGCGGACGGGTTCGGTTTCGCGCTGGATAACGAGCGCTACCACAAGGTGCCCCAGGTGGGCATCGTTGTGATCGGAGATGATGTCGAGATCGGCGCGAACACCACGATCGACCGGGCCACGACGGATGCGACCCGCATCGGCGACGGTACGAAGATCGATAACCTTGTGCAGATTGGCCACAATGTCGTCATCGGCCGGCACTGCATCATCGTGGCTCAGGTCGGCATCTCCGGCAGCTCACACCTCGAGGATTTCGTGGTCGTGGGAGGGCAGGCCGGGATCATCGGGCATATCCGGATCGGCAAGGGTGCCCAGGTGGGTGGACAGGCGGGCGTGAGCAAGTCCTTGGCGCCCGGAGCGATGGTCTGGGGGACGCCCGCGAGTCCATTGAATTTCGTGAAGCGGATCAATGCCTACCTGCAGCGGTTGCCGCAGCTGTTCGAGCGCGCGAAGCGGTTGGAGGCTCGGGTCGAGAAACTCGAGCAGGAGAAGAAGGAGACGGTCGGTTGAGACGACGCATGCAAAGGACCATCAGCGGCCCTGCGACCATCGAGGGCGTGGGACTGCACACCGGCGAGAAGGGTGTGATGCGATTCATGCCCGCCCCTGTCGGGCATGGCGTGCGCTTCGTCCGGACGGACCTGCCCGGCAACCCCGAAGTTCAGGTGCGCCCAGAGAATGCCCACTTCGACCCGGTCGCGGGTCGTCGCACGATCCTGCAGCAGGATGGCGTGCAGATTCATACGATGGAGCATGTGCTGGCTGCTGTTGCGGGGTTGGGTATCGACAATCTGAGG
>JANLOU010000208.1:0-2447 GCA_031366735.1 Candidatus Eiseniibacteriota bacterium | reverse complement strand
GTCGACAAAACCCATCACGGACTGCATGCGATCGCGACCCGCTGAGCGGATCTCACCCGTGATCACGAACTTGGCGCCGGCGCCCGAGGTGTTGTCGGGATTGTACTGGAGCGAATGGATGCGCGCGCCGGGTGGCAGGATCTCGGACAGGCGCGCCAACCGGTCGCGCCACATCCGCGTGTTTAGCAGCGCGGCCTGCGCTTGGGAAGCGTCGCTCGGCAGCGGCTGCCACGCGAGGTCGCCCGCCTGCGCCTGGCGCAGGCGCGCCGTCTGTCGTTCGAGCATGCGAGTGCGTGAGGCCATGGAGGCGCAGTTCAGGCCGTATAACCCGATCACCACGGCGAGCGCGCCGAAATAGGCGAACCACAGCCCCAGTCGCAGCACCCGCCGGCGCGCACGCGCTTGCTCTTTCTGGAACGCTTCACGGCGGAAGTTGATCGTGAACTGGGCCATCAGGCGGTCCTCAGCGCAAGCCCATAAGCCTGCGCGAACTGGGGTCCACCCATGGGCGTGGCGGCGTGGGGGTCGCTGCCCAGCGAATCGAGCGGATTGAAGATGAGCGTGGGAATCTCGAGCAACTCCGAAAGTTGGCCCGCGATGCCCGGCAGGCGAGCGGTATTCCCGCTCAGCCACAAGGTGAACGGCTCCGGCAGGGGCGCCAGCGTGCGGTAGAACGCGAACGAGCGCCGCAGCTCCTCGGCCATCCGCTCCAGGCTCACCCGCACGGCCTTCATCTCGCGCGAGTCCCACTGGATGCGCATGCTGGGGTCGTCGGCGCCGGCTTCGAGCTTCCACTCTTCGGCTTCCTCGAACGAGATCCCGAGCGAAGTCGAGATGGCCTCGGTCACGGTCACGCCACCGAAGTCCAGCCGACGGCTGAAATAGGGCGCACCCTTCTGGAACAGAGTCAGGTAGGAGCCGGCGTGGCCGACATCCAGCAGTACGCGCGCCTCGGTGTCACGCTCGACGCCCTTGGACAGCGCATTGGTGAGCGCCAATGGCGCGGCATCCACGATGTCGGCATCCAGCCCCAACAGCCGCAGCGGCGCGAGTGCACGTTCGAGCCGGGCGATGGGCACTGCCGCGATCAGCACATCCAGGCGCTTCTCGGACGGATAGCGGCCCAGCACCTGGAAGTCGATGACCATACTGGCTGGATCGAACGGCAGGTGTTTGCGCGCTTCGAACCGCAAAGCGCCGGCGACTTCAATGTCGTCCATGAGCGGTAGCGGAATCTGCTTCACGATCACGTCCCCGCCCGAGACGCCCAGCGTGATGCCACGCAGACCCCGGGGCGTGAGGCCGGCGAGCGTCAGGCATTCGCTGAGCAGGCGGGCCATGGCCTCGGGCGTCAACGGCACCTCGAGCACGCCCTGCACGCGCGGCACGGCGATCTCGGACACCCAATGCCGAGTGCCTGCCACGCTGCTCTGCAATGCGACCAGCTTGATGCTGGCTTCACCCACATCCAGACCCGCCCACGGGCGGGCACGCAGACCCATCTTCATGCTGGGGTTCTACCTCAAGGCGTCGGACTACGCCAACTGCCTCGGATGATGCTGAGCGCGTTGGACGAGCCCGCGGGGCGGGGTAGGGGGTCGGAAGGGTCGGCGTAAAGCTCCTCGATGAGTAGATCCATGGAGGGGTCGTGCTGCAGCGTCAAGTCGAAGGGGCTCCCTGGGCCATTCGGTATGTTGTTCGGTCCCATGAGCTGCAGGTCGCGGCACAGGACGGACAGATTCTCCACCGTGCCCGCATAGGTATTTCCGGCGTTCACGAACTCGATGACGACCCGTCGGTCCGTGACCAGGAGCACACTGACCTGATTACCATTCTTGACTGTGAATCCACCCTTGAAATGGACGGCATAGTCCGAGGTGATGCTCGCGGGGACGGCGTTGTTGGCGCCCGCGACGATGATCAGCACGGCGCGCGGTCCCGATTGCAATGCTTTCTGGATCTCGACCTTGTAGTTGAACCGAACGCCCGCTGGCGCGACCCAGACCACGGTATCCTTCACCGAAATCACAGCCGCCTTGTCATCTTCATAGGTGAAGGGCGAGCCGGCGGTCGGGTTCGATGCCACCCCGTAGTAGGCGACCGAGACATTGTTGGGGTGATTCGTGAAATCGAGTTGATGCTGATTGCCGACAAGCTTCGGCACGACGGTGTATTGCGTTGGGTGGTTCGCGACATAGTCAATGATGCTCGGCAGTGTCACGGGCTCGACATACTCGAAGGTGGGACCCGTCCATGTGGTCTGCGCTGCCCTCCACAGTGTGTCGTTCGGGGAATCCACATATTGCCAGCACCCACCCGATAGCTTGAGCTGCGAAGCGGGGTGGCTGACGTATGGACTGAGCTCTTCGTTCTCCACGAGCACGCTGTTCGCGACAGTGAACAAGCGCTTGTAGTAGTCGCGGATCGGCTTGGGTCGGAAGCTCGCC
>JANLOU010000182.1:0-17268 GCA_031366735.1 Candidatus Eiseniibacteriota bacterium | reverse complement strand
CCTTCTGGTTGATGATCGTGTCGACGGCGATCGTGGTCTTGCCCGTCTGCCGGTCCCCGATGATCAACTCACGCTGACCGCGGCCAATCGGGATCATGGCGTCGATGGCCTTGATGCCGGTCTGCAGCGGCTCCTTCACCGACTGGCGCTCGATCACGCCGGGAGCGTTGAACTCGATATTGCGGAACTTGTCCGAACCGATTGGGCCCTTGCCATCCACCGGCTGGCCGAGCGCGTTGACGACGCGACCGATCATGGCCTTGCCCACCGGCACCGACGCGATGCGTCCCGTGCGCTCGACGCGGTCGCCTTCCTTGATGTTGCGGTCCGAGCCGAACAGGACGGCGCCGACATTGTCCGATTCGAGGTTCAGCACCATCCCCATGACGTCGCCCGGGAACTTGAGCAACTCGCCGGCCATGGCGTCTTCCAAGCCCCAGACGCGCGCGATGCCGTCGCCCACGGACAGCACGCTGCCCACGCTCTTGGTCTCGAGCTTGGCCTCGTATCGTTCGAGTTCCTGCGCCAGGATGGCGCTCACTTCTTCCGGTCGAAAGGACATGGGTATCAACCCCGATCGATGTTGATGTGGTTCGAAAGGCGCTGGACTACACGCTCACTTCATGCAGAAGCTGCGAGACGGCCTCGAGCAGCGTCTTGACGCTGCGGTCGATGACACGATCCCCGATTCGCACATACGCCCCACCGATGAGCGATGGGTCCAGCTCGGCTGCCAGTACGATCTTCTTGCCGGTGACCGTCTGCAACTCGGTCAACAGCCGTTCGCGCTCGGCATCGGTGAGCGCGACCGCGCTCACCACCGTTGCCAACTGCACGCCCTTAGCCTTGTCCACGAGCAGCTTGAACTCGCGCGCGATCAGGCTCGCCAGCACCAGCCGCTTCTTGCGAAGCAACAGGTCGGCGAACACGACCACACTCTTGGTCGCACGCCCCTCGAGCGCGAGCCCGAGCACCCTGCGCTTATCGAATGGGCTCACCTTGGGATGCGCCAACAACTCGCCGAACCGGGTCCCCGGCGCCACGAGCGCCGCAAGGCTCTCGAGGTCCCCGAGCGTTGTCTCGAGCACGGGCACGAGCGCTGTCCCAGCCTTGGCCGTCTGCTTCTCCGTGAGGATGAGCAGGGCCTTGGCGTAGCGGATGGCGACCGAAGACTCTTTCATCGCTGGGCGCTGACCTCGTCGATGAACTCACCCGCCAACTTGCGCTGGGTCGGGTCGTCCATCTTGATACGCAGGATCTTCTCGGCGGTGCGGAGCGAAAGGCTGATCACCTGCTCCTTGATCAGTTCCTTCGCCTTCTCGCGCTCGCGCAGGACCTCGTCCTCGGCACGCTGCAGCCGCGCCTGGGCCTCGGTCTGCGCCTGGGATGTGATCTCGGCCGCCACCCGCTGCCCCTCGGCCACGGCCTCCTGCAACTTCGTGCGCGAGATCGCGTCGATGTTGCGGAGTTCCGCGTCGTATTTTGCCTTGAGCTGATCCGCATCGGCCTTGCGCTGCTCGGCTTCGGCGAAGTCGCCGGCGATCTTCGCGCGGCGGGCTTCGAGCATGGCGAGCATGGGCTTCCAGGCGAAACGGCTCATGATCCAGACGAACAGCACGAAGCCGAGGATCTGGGTGAGGACGAGTTGGATGTCGATCAGACCGTTCATGAACGCTCCTCGGAGTCGATCGTTAGATCTTGCTCGAGAGGATGAACATGGTCACGAACGCATAGATCGTGAGGGCCTCGGCGAATGCGCCGATGATGATCATCGAGAGCTGGATCTTGTCGGCAGCTTCAGGCTGACGACCGATCGCCTGCATCGCGCCATTGCCGATCATGCCAAGACCGATGCCAGAACCGACGGCGGCGAGGCCGATGCCGAGCGGAAGCGCGAGACCAAGAGCAGCGTGGAAATCCATGGAACATTCCTCCGTATCAGGTTTTCAGTGGGCGTTGTGTGGCGCTTCACCCTCGTGCCCATGGCCGTGTTCGCCGTGCGGGAGCATGAGGAGGAAGTAAACCGTGCTGAGCATGGTGAACACCAGAGCCTGCACCGGCTGCGTGATGAGCACTCCCAGGAACATGAAAGGCAGCTGCAGCGGCAGCCCGAACGGCATGTGCAGCGACGACAGCGCCGTGATACCAAGCGTGGCGAAACCAACGAGGAGCATGTCCTCGCCGAAGATGTTGCCGAACAATCGGCACGAGAGCGAGATGGGCTTGGCCAACTCGCCGATCAAGTGCACCGGCATCATGAGCGGCACCAGCGCCCAACCGATCGCGGAACGCGGGCTGCCGGCCATATGGTCGAGCCAACCCATGAACCCCAGTTCCTTGAACGCCGTGAACTGCACATAGCCGAACACGGTGAGCGCCATGGCCACGGTGATGTTGAGGTTCGCCGTGGGCGAATGCATGAGCGGGATGGTGCCAAAGAAGTTCATGGCCCAGATATAGATGAACAGCGTGCCCAGGAACGGCACGAAGCGCGGCCCATACTTGGGGCCGAGGATGCCGACGAAGAAGTTGTACGCCGCCTCGACTGCGGCCTCGACCAGATTCTGCAACGGCCCCGGCACCATCTGCGGGTTGCGCGCGGCGGCGATGAAGATGATCGAGAGGATGACGGCGACCAGCATGGCGTAGATCACATACTCGAAGTGGTGCAGGACATTCGCCCACGGCTTGCCGTGGTTGGCCTTGATGATCATGCCGAGCGCGTTGTCGAACATCTTCGGGCCCTCGGCCTCGGCGTGCTCCGCCTCGGCAGCGGCCGCAGGTTCGTCCGAGGTCGCATGCGCCTGTGCGGGCGGAGCCGCGAGCGCTTCGGTGCTCTCGGCGTGTTGCGCCTGCGCCTCGGCGCGCAGCACGCCATGCATGCCGTTGGCCGCGAACCAACTGGCGCCGGCGATGCTGGCGATCAGGACCGCGGCCTGCCACGGGTTGGCCGTGATGCGACGCCAGAGCGGAGATTGCAGCAGCAGGAGCGAGCCGGCCTTGAGCACCAGCACGGCGAATGGCACCAGGAACCCGACCATGAGTGCCGCCGGCGGCAGTTGCGTGAGCAGGAGCGCGCCCAACGCGAACAGCACGAGCGAGCCGATCGAACCCACGAGCATGCGCCGCAGGGAATGCTCGCGACCCAGCCGCGCACCCACGAGGCCCGCCACAAGGGACTCGAGCGCGAGCAGGTTGAACAGGCACCAGGCGCAACCCGCGGCGACACCGAGGCCGGCGAGCAGCGTGAAGGAGCTGCCTGCGATCAGCGCGGCGACCAGGCCGGCGAGCAGTGAGGTACGGCGGACTCGTGCGAGGAAATCGAGACCCATGCTGGCTTGGGGCACAGCGACCTCGGGGGAGGTCAGCGGCGCCTGGCGCTCTCCTGTTCAGCCTTCACACGGCGGATGATGAGGTGGATCTCTCGAATGGCGGCGAAGAATCCAAGAGCCAACCCGGCATAGGTCAGCCTGGGTTCCGTCTTGAACCACCGATCCGCGAACCTGCCCAGGAAGAGACCGACCAGGGGCGAAATGACGAGCAGGGACGGGATGGCAAGGAGCAGTGAAGTCGAGCGCAGCAACGATGCCTTTTTGGGATCGGGCTGCTTCGGATCCATGCTGCCTGCCCCGGTGAAAGTTTTCACAAGCCATGTTCAACCGCCGTGATTCCAACGGTTCACAAGGCGCGGGAACAATAGGCGGAGAGGCTTGCGGCCGTCAAGTCGGCGAGCCGCTTCGATGGTCTGCGTGCTCCGCTTGGCGGCCGAGCGGCCCTGCGGGTAAGGTGCCGCCGCCATGATCCCCATTGACTGCCGCCAGATCGAGGTCTTCCTGTTCCGCCGCCGCGCTCGCCGGGTGGAGTTCCTGCTCCTGCGCCGAGCCCCGAGCCGGACGCTCCCGGGTATCTGGCAACCCGTCACCGGTGGGATCGAGAAGGGCGAAGCAGCCTACCGGGCGGCGGCCCGTGAAGTACTTGAGGAAACAGGACTTACGCCTATCCGCTGGTGGGCTGTGACGCGCCTGACCGCATTCTACGAACCATCCCGCGACGCGATCGCGGTGGTGCCTGTCTTTGCCGCCGAGGTGGTCTGGACCGATGCGGTCCAGCTTTCGCACGAGCACGATCGGTATGCGTTCCTGAGCGCCCTGCCCACTGCCCGGCGGATGCTGTGGGTGTCGCAGCGCCAGGCGCTGGCCGCCGTGCGCGCCGAAGTACTGGCCGGCGGGCCGAGTGCCGCTGCCCGCGAGGTGACCGATCGTCTCGCACGACCCGCAACCCGGGCGAGCCGCCCAAGGAAAACCTGAGGAGGGCCCATGGCCAGCAACAGTTCATTCGATGTCACCACCGGCGTGGACATGATGGAAGTGAACAACGCCGTGGACCAGGCGCAGAAGGAGATCTCGCAGCGCTACGACTTCAAGGGCGTCACCGCGGGAATCGAACTGAACGAGAAGGAGAAGACCATCACCCTGACCGCGCCCGATGAATACAAGATGACCGCGGTCTGGGAGGTGCTGCAGGGCAAAATGGTCAAGCGCAAGGTGCCGCTGCAGAATCTGGAGCGCGGCAAGATCGAGTCCGCCGCGCTGTCGAGCGTGCGCCAAGTGGTGACGCTGACCGACGGACTGTCGAGCGACAAGTGCCGCGAGATCGTGCGCTACCTGAAGGACGCCAAACTCAAGAAGGTGCAGTCGTCGATCCAGGGCGACACCGTGCGCGTGTCCTCGGCCAGCAAGGACGACCTGCAGGAAGTGATCGTGTTCCTGCGCGGGCACGACTTCGGAGTGGAGTTGAGCTTCGGCAACTTCCGCTCGAACTAGCCAGAAGCGGGCGGAATCAAGCGGGGTCGCGGAACTCGTATTCGAGGTCGTAGAAATGCTTGCGCTCCTCGATACGGATCCCAAGCGTGCCGGTGATGCCGATGAGCTCGCCGGTGCCCGTGTCGGGCACGATCGTGACGACCAACTGCTGAGCCCCGCGGTCCATGAGACCGCAGTGCTGCAACGCGAACGAGCCCATGCGGCCATGCAGCCTGCCGGTGACGCGCTCGATGGCCACATAGCCGGCGGAGCCCTTCACTTCGCTCATCGCGGTGAGCATCTGGCCCTTGCCCACGCCCTCGAGGTCACCTTGGAACTGTTTGTCGAGCGAGAGCCGTCCCTGCGTGCCGCCAGGGGCCGGCGGGGTCTGTTCGATGGGCAGCATCTGGACCTCGAATGTTCCGGTGGCCAAGGGCGACATGAGCAATCCTCCGTTGGAGTGGCCGACAAGGAACAGAGTATCGCAGGTGGGGCGGCGCGAGTGTGCCTCGGGTCGTATGATGGCATGGGACCCGAGCGTTGGCTCATCCCGCACGACGGAGGCGCAATGGTGGAGCAGTGGCACCGGGACGGTTTCACTGTGAGCACGGACCCCGCGCGCTTGGATCTCGACGCGATCCACGGCTTCCTGCGCGAGTGCTACTGGGCGAAGGATATCCCGCGCGAGGTCTGCGAACGCTCGATCCGCAATGCCCTGGCCTTCGGTGTCTACGAGGATCAGGTGCTGATCGGCTTCGCGCGCGTGGTCACGGATCGCGCGACCGTGGCCTATGTGGGCGATGTGTTCATCCTCGAACCTTGGCGAGGGCGAGGGCTGTCCAAGTGGCTCATGGCCTGCATCACCTCGCACCCGGAACTTCAGGGCCTGCGCCGCTGGTTCCTGCTCACGCGCGATGCGCACGAGTTGTACGCGCAGTTCGAGTTCACGCCCTTGCGTTCGCCCGACCGCTGGATGGAGCGCTGGGCGCCCGACATCTATAAGCAGTAGCGCGCGGTCATTTGCGTACCGGGAGGAGCACGACCCGCACCTGCGTCTGACCGTGGCAACTCACCATGAGGGTGTCCCCGCCGCGCTGTAGGGCGTACCGCAGGCGGCCCCGGGGTTGCACGCGCAGCCGATATTCGCCGCAGGGCAGTGGGCCGAGTCGGAACTCCCGGGGCGAGCCCATGTCGAGCGAGACCTCGGTGCGTTGTGTTGCGGGCCCTTCGAGCAGGAGTTCGACCAATAGCCCCTCCTCGAGAGGGCGCGGCCAGACGACTTCCACCGTGCCACGCAATCGGCACGCGCAGGTGTCGGGCGTGAGGGCTGTCGGAGTATCGACGAACGGCTCGATGCGCCTGACCCGTGCGGCCGGATCGGCGCCCGGGGCGTTCGACGGTGGCGCGCCCGGAACCGTCTCGGGAGTGCTCACCACCACCTTGGCCTCGGGTTCGCGGCGCAGGGGATCCACTGGCTTCGCCGCAGGTTCGCGCCGCGGGCTGGGTCTGGGCTTGGGCCGTTGCTGCACCCGCCGCGCCTCCCACGCAACGCTGTCGGCGCGGCGCTGTGTCGTCCGTATCATCGCAAGGCTATCGCGGCGCGCGCGCTCCGCCAGGCGCCGCGCAGCCTGCTGTTCCGCCCGGCGCGCACGCACGACCGCGGCGGCGCTATCGCGCGCGCGCGGGTCCACCGCCGCCACTGTCACCGGTGGGCGTGGCGAGGGACGGGTGGGCGAGGGCGCCCGGGTGGGTGACGGCGCCAGGGTGGGTGACGGCGCGCTGCGGGGAGGCGGCGCCACCCCGGGCAACGGGCGCACCCCCGGCAACGGCACCCGATCGCGATACCGCAGCTCGGCCGAACCTCCGACATTCGCACCGCCGCCGAAATCCGTCTGCACCCACGCGTGAGTGATGGACTCCTGCGCGAAGGCCGTGGCGATCGATGCCACCGCCAACTCGGAGTTGGAGCGGACTTCCGCCTGTGCGGGGCTGCCCGGCAACAACTGCACCTCGGCAACGAGTGCCGGCCCACCGCCTACCAGACCAAGGCGCTTGCCCCCGAACTCGGCGTGCACCTCGACGCGGAATGGACCGCGCGCGAGCCCGGCGCCAGTGCCCATGACCACATCGAGCGCATAGCGTCCGTCGGGGCCGGAGTAAGCCGAGAGCGTTGCGCTCCCGCGCACCAGCACCCGCGCACCAGCGATCGGGCTGCCATCCGGTTGGGTCACGACACCGCGCAGCACCAGGGTCCGGGCCACGACGCCCTCGCCCAGCGCCGGGGCGGGCCGGGCGCTGGACCAAAGACTCAGGGCGAGTGCGAAAATCACGGCAATACGCATGGAGCAGCGGATTATAGCGTATCGCCGGGCTGCCGTCGGCTTGCGCGGACGACACCCCGGACGGTGACGCTCAGCACTTCAGCGCGCGAGTTCTTCGTACAGGTACGCGCAGCTCTTGGTTCCGCCGTGGAAGGAGGTGAGCGAGAACTTCTCGTTCGGCGCGTGCACCTGATCGTCATGCAATCCGAATCCCATCAGGATGCACGGCAGGCCGTGCGTCTGCTGGAAGGTCGCCATCACCGGAATCGAACCGCCCTCGCGGATCAGCACCGGCTTCTTGGCCCACGAGCGCGCCAGCGCCCGCACCGCGGCTTGCAGGGCCGGCTCATCGGGATCGGTGATGAACGGACGCCCACCGTGCAGGTTCTTGATCTCGAGCTTGACCGAGGGCGGCGCCAGCTTGCGGACGAACGCCGAGAACGACTGGAACAGTGCCTCGGCATCCTGATCGGGCACGAGCCGCATGCTGATCTTGGCGGCGGCGAAACTGGGGAGCACGGTCTTGCTCCCCTCGCCGATATAGCCGCTCCACATGCCGTTCACATCCAGCGTGGGGCGACAGGTAATGCGCTCGTAGGTGCTGAAACCCTTCTCGCCGAAGGCCATCGGCGCGCCGCTCTCGCGGATGAAGCCGGCCTCATCGAATGGCAACTCGGCCATGGCCTGCTTCTCGGTCTCCGTCAGCTTGCGCACGCCATCGTAGAAGCCCGGCACCGTGATGCGCCCATCGGCGTCCTTGAGCGCGGCGATGATGCCGCACAGCGCATTCGCGGGATTCATCACCGCTCCTCCGAACGAACCCGAATGCAGATCGCGGGCCGGTCCCACCACCTCGACCTGCGTGTACAGGATGCCGCGCAGCGCATAGGTGAGCGCCGGCTGGTCGACCGCCAACATGGCGGTGTCGCTCACCACGATGACATTGGCATCGAGCATGGCGCGGTGGGTGCGCAGGAATCCCTCCAGGCTCTCGCTGCCCGCTTCCTCCTCGCCTTCGATCACCAGCTTGATGTTGATCGGCAGCTTTCCGTTCACGGCGAGATGCGCTTCGATCGCGGACAGGTGCATATAGACTTGGCCCTTGTCGTCCACGGCCCCGCGCGCATACAGCTTGCCATCGCGCAGCGTGGGTTCGAACGGGGGCGTGTTCCACAACTCGAGCGGCTCCGGGGGCTGCACATCGTAGTGCCCGTAGATGAGCGCCGTGGGCGCGCCGGGGGCACCGAGCCACTCGGCGTACACGACCGGATGCCCGGCGGTGTCCACGACCTCGGCTCGCGTCATGCCGATGGTCTTGCAATGCGCGGCCAGGAGCTCGGCGCAGCGCCGCACCTCGGCCTTGTACTGGGGCTGCGCGCTGATGCTGGGAATCCGTAGCGCAACCTTGAGGTTCTCGAGGAAGCGGTCCTGATTCTGCTCGAGGTATTGCGTGAGTGCGTCCATGGCGTCGGGTCCGGTGGTTCGGGAGGACGAAGCGATTGGAACGGGAACCCCCTGACTCTATCGCGACCCGCCATACGACCGCCACATCGGTCCGCGTCCCGTGTCCGCGCCGAGCCTTTACAGGGGCGCGGGCATCGTCCACGATGGTCACCCAGCCTTTACTCCCCTCCTCCCTTGGAATCGCATCCATGCAGATTCGCATTATCCGACACGAATGCTGTGGCAACGGGCAGTGCGTGGAGATCGCCCCGGCGGTCTTCGCACTCGACCCGCACAACAAAGCCATGGTGCTCGATGCCGACGCGGATACGCCGGAAAAGCTCCAGGAGGCCGCCGAGGCCTGCCCCTGTCAGGCCATCGAAGTACTGGATGACGACGGCGAGGTGTTGTTCCCGTGACGCCCGCCGACCTGCGATTGCGCCGAACGCCTTGGCGCCTGGCCATCGCACGGTTCAGCGCCGACGCCACGCCACCCGCTTGGATGTTCCACGCCAGCGTCGAGTTCTATTCGCTCACGCGCACGCCGCACGAGCTCTCGATCGTGTGCTCCGAGGATGACCTGCCGCCCTCGGTCGAGTTCAATGTCCAACGAGGCTGGGCCGCGTTCGAAGTGGTGGGCCCGCTCCCGTTCGGACTGACCGGCGTGGTGAGTGGGTTGACCGCACCACTGGCGGCCGCGGGCGTACCGGTATTCGTGATCTCGACCTACGACACGGACTACCTGCTGGTGGAAGTTGCGAACCTCGCGACCGCCGAGCGCGTGCTGATGCAGCACTTCCCGATCGATTGAGGCCTGCCCTTCAGATCACCCGCTTGCCCGCCACGATCGCGAGCGGCCAGTGCAGCTGCAGATCCGCGCCGTGCACCAGCACGCGCAAGTGCTGACGCGACTTTTCGGACGCCCCCAGCACGAGCGCACGCGCCTGCTCGAAGCCGGCTTGCGAGAGGCCGGCGCGCGCGCTCCAGTCCAGCAACGAACGACCTTCCGCGCGCTCGTACAGCGGTTCGTCCATCCAGTCCACGCGTAGCCCGGTGTCCATGAGCAGCTCGCGCCACGCGGCGGCCGTTCGCAGTCGCACCGGCGTTGGCGCATGCAGGGACTCCAGCGCATCGAGCACGGCGTCCACCTCGGGATCGCCGCTCGCCACCACATCGAGCACGACGACACGGCCACCCCGGCGCAACACGCGCGTCATCTCGCGCACGGCCCGGGCGGGATCGCCGAAGTAACGCGCGGCGTGCCGGCAGGCCAGCACATCGATGCACCCATCGCGCAGGGGTAGCTGCTCGGCCTCGCCTTGTATTCCGAGCGGCGCCATCCGGCCGCGCCTGCGTGCAGCGAGCCCGGCAGCCCGCAACATGGCGCGCGATGGATCCAATGCCAGCACGCGCCGCACATACGGCGCGAGCGCCACGCTCATCGCACCGGCGCCAGCGCCCAGATCGAGTGCAAGGTCGTCGCTGATCGGGTCGAGGTGTTCGAGCACTCGGTCGCGCGTGTCCCCGTCGGCATACTCGGCTGCGAGCGCTTCGCCGGGCGCGTGGGCGTCGAACGCATGCGCGAGTCCGGCGGCACCCGGAGTGGAATCGTTCAACCGCCGCCTGCCGCAGCCGCCACGCTGCCCTCACGATGCGCGCGCATGACCTCGTCGAGCACCTGCTTGCCCGGGCGCAACTGATCCTGCGTGAGATGCGCCAGCGGCATGTCGGCCAAGCGCAACTCCTCGTCGAACGACCGCGTCTGTGGGTCGATGTACAGCAAGCCAGTCAGGACCTTCTGTTCACGGCGCGCAACGCGCAGTTCGGCGAACGCGGCATCGGGGTTGGTTGGGTCGAAGTCGTGATGCAACTTCTTGAGATAGATGTGTGACCCATCCGGCATCCGCACCTCGCGCGTGGTGCCGGGTTCGTAATCGACGAGTAGGTCCTCGAAGTACGGCACATAGTCGATGTCGTGCAAGGGATTGTCGGACTGCTTCATCGCCGCATAAGATTTACTCGAGCCTTCGTGGTCGGCGAAAGTGACGCACGGGCTGATGACATCGATCACGGCCGTGCCGCGGTGGGCGAACGCTGCCTTGAGCAGTGGGCGCAACTGCTTCTGATCGCCCGAGAACGACCGCGCCACGAAGCCGCAACCCAGTTCGATCGCCAGCGTGCACAGGTCGATCGGTTGGAGCCAGTTGGCCTTGCCGCTCTTCTGCGTGCTGCCCACATCCGCGGTGGCGCTGAACTGGCCCTTGGTCAGCCCGTACACCCCGTTGTTCTCGATGATGTACACAACTGGCACATTGCGGCGCACCAGATGCACGAACTGCCCGATGCCGATGCTGGCCGTATCCCCATCGCCCGAGACCCCGATGAGCAACAGGTCCTTGTTGGCGACATGCACGCCGGTGGCGATGCTGGGCATGCGCCCATGCACTGAGTTGAAGCCGTGCGAATGACCCAGGAAATACGCGGGCGTCTTGCTCGAGCAGCCGATACCCGAGAGTTTTGCGACCCGGTGCGGTTCGAGCCCGGACTCATAGGCCGCCTGGATGATGCCGCCGGTGATGGCGTTGTGCCCGCAGCCGGGGCAGAGCGTGGTCTTGGCCCCGTCGTAGTCGGCGCGCGTCAACCCAACGCGGTTGACCGGGCTGGCCGGGGGCGTGGTGGGGGTGCTCATCGGGTGACTCCTTCCGCAACCGTGACCTTCTCCTGCGCGAGCACGCCTTCGGTGACCGAGACCGCATCGAGCGGCAGCCCCAGATAGTGCAGCACCGACTTCACGCTTGCAGCGCGCTCGGGGACTTCGAGCCGGACGCGATCACTCAATTGCCCGTCGCGATTCTGCTCGACCACATACACGCGCGCGTGTTTGCGCACGAACTCCGCCACGCTCTCGTGGAAGGGCAATGCACGGACCCGCAAGTACGATGTGGCGGTGCCTGCTGCCGCAAGTTGGTCGCGGGCTTCGAGCACGGCCCCGTGCGAGGAGCCGAACGCGATGATGCCGACCTCCGCACCCGGAGTTTCGATCAGCTCCGGCATGGGCACCAGATTTCGCGCGGTGTCGTACTTCTTCTTCAGGCGGTCGAGTCCGCGCACATACGCCTCGGGGCTCTCGGTATAACGTGCCGCTTCGTCGTGCCCTGAACCGCGCGTGAAGTAGGCGCCCTTCCAATCCCGCGTCCCCGGCAGCGTTCGGTACGGGATGCCATCGCCGTCGACATCGCGATACCGCTCGAACTTGGCGAGCTTGGCCAGCGCCTCGTCATCGAGCACCTTGCCGCGGTCGAGGTCCTGCCTGGGGTACTCGAACGGCTCGCTCATCCAGTTGTTCATGCCAAGGTCCAGATCGGATAACACGAAGATCGGCATCTGCAGGCGCTCGGCCAGATCGAACGCGGCCTGCGCGAACTCGTAGCACTCGCCGACCGTGCCGGGCAGCAGCACGGGGAACTGCGTATCGCCGTGCGAGATGTTGGCCACGAAATCGAGGTCCGCCTGCGCCGTGCGAGTGGGCAGTCCCGTGGATGGGCCCACGCGCTGGATGTCGAAGATCACGCCGGGGATCTCGGCGTAGTAACCGTAGCCCGCGAACTCGCCCATGAGCGAGATCCCGGGGCCCGAGGTGGCGGTCATGGCGCGCGCCCCCGCCCAACCTGCCCCCAGCACCATGCCGATCGCGGCGATCTCGTCCTCGGCCTGGACCACAGCGAAAGTGGCCTTGCCGGTCACGGGATCGCGACGGTACTGCTCCAGGAATCCGATCAGAGCCTCGACCAATGAACTGGAAGGCGTGATCGGATACCAACTGACCACGCTGACGCCTGCGAACATCGCGCCCAGCGCGGCGGCGGTGTTGCCGTCGATCAGGATCTTGCCCTCGGTGCTGTTCATGCGGGCGATGCGGAACGGATGGCTCTGCTCGAAGTGCTCGCGCGCGTACAGCATGCCCGCATGCACCGCTGCGAGATTGAGTGCCAGCGCCTTGGGCTTACGGCCCAACTGCGCAGTGAGCGCAGCGTCGAGCTCCTTCTCCTCGATTCCCAACTGCTCGGCCAACACGCCCAGGTACAGCATATTCACCACCAGCCGACGGAGCTTCACATCGGTGGTGATCGACTCCATCAGCTTGGCCATGGGCACGCGATAGACGAAGCGATCCGCGGGGACTTCGGGCAGCTTGATGCCATCGTTCACCACGATCATCGAGCCCGGCCCCATCGCGGCCACATCCTCGGCGGCCGTCTCGGGGTTCATCACCACGAGGATGTCGTTGTGACGCCGGCGCGCGATATAACCGTCCTTGCTCACGCGGATGGTGAACCAGGTGGGCAGGCCAGCGATGTTCGAGGGGAACAGGTTCTTGCCCGTGACCGGGATGCCCATCTGGAAGATCGCGCGCAGCAGCACGCTGTTCGCCGTCTGGCTGCCCGAGCCATTCACGGTGGCGATATGGATGCTGAAGTCGTTGAAGACGGGATTCATGGTCTCCGGATCCACGGGGGACCCGCTCCTTCTCACGTATACAGGTCACCCATGGTCATGCGTGCGGGCTTGCGCACATACGCATACGCGGAGTTCGCGGCCACGGCGCCTTCTTTGGATGCGGTCAGCAATAACTTGTACTTCCCCTCATACGAGACGATGTCACCGCAGGCCAACACGCCCTCGAGGTTCGTCCGCATGTGGTTGTCCACTCGGATGAGGTTGCCCTCGACTTCGATTCCCCAACGCTTCACCGCATCCAGATTGACCGATGCGCCGATGTTCACGACCACATGGTCACAGTCGATGCGAAGCAACCCGTCCTCGCCCTTGGTCTGCGCCACCACTGCGCGCACCTGGCCGCCCTCGACGACCAGTTCCTTGACCCGCGTGTTGAAGTGGGCCGGGATCGCGTAGTCCGACACCAAGTCGATATTGCTCTCCATCCCAGTGAAGCGTTCCAGCACCTGCAGCATCTGCACTTGGGCGCCGGCCTGATGCGCGGTCTGCGCGCTCTCGAGCGCCGAATCCCCGCCGCCCACGACCACCACCCGCTTGCCCGCCACCTTCGATTTGTCGACCAGACGATAAGTGAGTTGGTCCTCGGACAGCCCTTCCTCGCCGGGCACCTTGAGCTTGCGCGGCTCGAACGCCCCCCCGCCGATCGCGATCACCACACTGTTCGCTTCGAGGCGCGACTCCTGCCGCGTTACCTGATGCTGCGTCAGCACTTCGAACACGCCATCGTCGCGTCGCGTGAGGTCGAGCACTTTGGTGTGCTCCACCATGTCGACGCCCAGCGCGCGGGCGTGATCGATGAGCGTCTGCGCCAGCGTGCCCGCGATCACGCTCATGTAGCCCGGCCAGTCATGCACGGGCTTGTCGCCATATAAGGAGACCAGTTGGCCTCCCAGGCGCCCCGCGTCCACGGCGACGACAGACATCTTGCGCATGCGGCAATACATGCCCGCGGTGAGGCCTGCTGGGCCGCCGCCGATGACGAGCACCTCGTGCAAGGGACCTCCAATAAGGAATGCGTCGCAACTCCGGCACGGTACGGGGCGCATGGAATCAGGGTCAAGTGGCGGCACCCGGGGTCCTCTTGACCACCGACGGGGTTCGCCTCACTGTCCCCGCATGACGACTTCGGCATCCCCGATCGAGCCGCCACACGCCGTGACCGACGCCACGCTTGCGTGGCTCGCTCCTGTGCGTGCCGCGCTGGGCACGGAGTTCCTCGCCGCCTACTTCACCGGCAGCGTCCTGGTGGAGGGTTTCGATCCCCGCCGGTCGGGCGTGAACCTCCTGATCGTCGCGCGCGACATTCCCGGCGCACTGCTCGACCCCCTTTCCGCTTCGATCCGCCGCGATGCCAAGGCACTCATCCGGTTCGAACCACTCTTTGTCACGCGCCGCCAGATCGACGCCTCGCTCGATGTATTCCCCATCGAATGGCTGGATGTGCAGGAGCGACACCTGCTGATCGCAGGCGAGGACTTCCTTGCCGCGCTCGAGGTGCCGCGCGCGAATCTGCGCTTGCAGTGCGAACACGAACTGCGCGGCAAGCACCTGCGGCTGCGTCAGGAATACCTGGCCGCAGCGCAACACCCCGAGCACCTCCGGGCGGCGCTGAAGCAATTGGCGAGCGGCTTCCACACCTTGTTCCGGACGCTGTTGCGCCTGAGCGGCGAGACGCCGCCCGAGGGCGTCGAGGCGGTGATCCAGCGCGTGGCCGAACGGTATGGTCTGGACGCGCCCGGACTGCTGGGCGCGCATGTCGTGCGTCACGCCGATCCGCCGCCTTCCGCCAAGGAAGCCGGTGCCATCTACCTGCGCTTCCTGGGCGAGATCGAAGCGTTGGTTGCGGCAATCGACGGGCTTCTGATCCCATGATCACTCGGCGCGCCCTCGCGCGCCGGTGGTGCGGTGCGATCGTGCTCGCGTGCACGATCGCCCTTGCGAACCCGGCGCATTCCCAGGACTCCTCGCTCGCGGCGATTCCCGCGTACGAGGGCTATGTCACCGACCGCGCGCATGTGTTCAGCGATCCGGCGCGGGCGCAGCTCGAGAGTTTTCTGGACCAGGTGCATGAGAAGACCGGCGCACAGTTCGCCGTGTTGACGGTGGAGACGACGGCGCCCGAAGCGCCCGAAGGTTACAAGACCCGCGTGTTCCAAGCGTGGGGGATCGGCGACAAGACGCGCGACGACGGACTGTTGTTATTGGTGGCGATGCAAGAGCATGCGTTGCGCTTCGAGACCGGCTATGGCTTGGAAGGTGTGCTGCCCGACGGCTGGCAGGGCCGCATGATCCGCCAGGTCGCAGTACCACTCATGCGTGAGGGGCGCGCCGCGGACGGCGTCACCCAGGCCGTGCTGCAGACCTCCGCGCGCATCGCCGCCGACAAGGGCGTGACGCTGCAGTGGGACGGGCGCGAGCTACGCTATTCGAACGCTCGCAAGAGCCGCTTTCCGCCGCAACTGCTGGCGCTCGTGTTCTTCTTGATCCTCTCCACGCTCATGCGGGCGGCGGGAGGACGAGGCCGCAGAGGGCCGGGGATGGGCGGGCCGTGGATCGGCGGTGGCGGCTGGGGCGGCGGATTCGGCGGAGGCGGCGGTAGCTTTGGCGGCGGAGGCGGCGGTGGTGGCTTCGGCGGATTCGGTGGTGGTGGCAGCGGCGGCGGTGGTGGTGGCGGGAATTGGTGACCGAGCGCCGCGTCGAGCGCGATGGTAACGAGGAACAAGTGATCAAGGCGGTGCAGACCGCGTCGGACCCTAATCGCAAGGAGAGACCATGAAGGGCGGAATGATCGGGTTGGTGGTGATCGTCATCGCAGTGCTGATGCTGGGTGGTTGCGTGGCCGGGCAGTACAACCAACTGGTGACGCAGAGGGAAGAGGTCAAGAACAAGTGGGCGCAGGTGGACAACCAACTGCAGCGCCGAGGCGACCTGATCGGCAACCTGGTCGAGACCGTGAAGGGCTCGATGATCCAGGAGCAGGAGGTGTTCGGCGCCATCGCGAACGCGCGCGCGGCCATGGCGGGAGCCAAGTCGCCGGCGGCAGGGATCGACGCAGCACGCGGGATGGACTCGGCCATCGGCCGACTGCTCGTCGTGATGGAGAACTATCCGCAGTTGCGCAGCCAGGAGAATGTGGCGCAACTGATGGATGAGATCGCCGGCACCGAAAATCGGATCGCCACCGAACGCATGCGCTACAACGATGTGGTGAAGACCTTCAATGTGCTGGTGAAGCGCTTCCCCATGACGCTGTTCGCACGCATGTTCGGCTTCGAGGAGTCGCCCTACTACCCGGTGCCCGAGGCAGCGAAGGCCACACCGAAGGTGGACTTCAAGGACATGCGCAGGCCCGTGAGCGGCGAAACGCCGGTGCCCGCCACGAAGTAGACCAGCGCCTCAATGCGAAACCCCGCGCCTCGTGAGGAGGCGCGGGGTTTTCGTTTCCGTCGTCCCGGTTGGAATCCCCCTACCTCACCGTGAGCCTGCCGTTGGCGCGCTCACTGCCCGCGCTCACGCGGATCGGGTACACCCCGCGTGGTGGGATGGATTGGGGATGTGCGACAATCCCCACGCAGCCGCCGCATCCCGACCGGTCCTCCAGGAGCCCTCCCCATGCTCATCCAACTCGCACTCGCAGCAGGACTGCTCGCCACAACCAGTACCGGCTGGGCCCCGACTGGTGTGCCGGTCGCAGTGGGCCGCACGAGCGGCCCCCGTGCCTCGATCGACGGCGCTGGCGGCGTATTCGTGGTGTGGCGCGACGAGAATCGATTCGCCACGAACTACGCGGACGCCTATGGCCAGCACATCCTCTCGACTGGGCTCCGCCACCCGCAGTGGCCCCTGTTGGGTGCCCCCATCGCCAATCAAGCGGTCCCGCTCGACGAACTCCCGAACGCCGTCGCGCCCGGGGGGGCGGGGTGCGCCTACTGGACATGGGACCAACGCACGCTCGGATTCGAACGGGACCTCATGCTCAAGCGCACGCTCGCGGATGGCTCACTCGATCCGACATGGCCCGCGGGTGGCATCGATGTGATGGCTTCATCGATGGATGTATTCGACGCCGCGATGGTCCCCGACGGAGCCGGCGGGGTGTTCATCGTGTGGAGCGCTGAACCACTGAGCCCTACGACCACGACGGTACAATCCGCACGCGGGCAGCACATCCTGGCCGATGGCAG
>JANLOU010000166.1:0-3928 GCA_031366735.1 Candidatus Eiseniibacteriota bacterium | reverse complement strand
GTACCGCGACTATCCGCTGTGTCGCATGACGAACACCTATATCGAATCCGGGAGCCAATCGCCTGAGGAGTTGATCGCGTCGGTCCAACGCGGACTCTTCTGCAAGCGTCTGGGCGGCGGCTCGGTGAGCCCGGCCGACGGCAACTTCTCATTCCAGGTGACCGAGGCATGGCGGATCGAGGATGGCAAGCTCACGCATCCAGTGCGCAATGCGACGCTCGCGGGCAATGGCAACGACGCCATGCTGCGCATTGATGGTATCGCGAACGACCTGCTCATCGACGGAACCACCGGCTCGTGTGGCAAGGATGGGCAGTGGAAGCCGGTCGGCGTGGGGCAGCCCACGGTGCGATTCAGTGGCATCACCGTGGGAGGGACCGCGCTATGACCACCCGCCACCTTCCGCCCGATGCGCTCCTGGCGCACGCCGTCCATGCGGTGGAACGCGCCAAGGCGGCTGGCGCCACGCAGGCCGACGCCTGCGCCGAAGGCTCGCGCGCATTCACGGTCCGCGTGCACGGCGGCACGATCGAGACGATGAAGCAGAGCGGCACGCTGGGACTGGGTCTGCGTGTGATCGTTGGCGATGCCGTGGGATTCGCGAGCGGCACCGACCTTTCGCCTGCGGGCCTCGATGATCTCGCACGGCGCGCCGTCGCACTCGCACGGTTCGCGACACCCGACACTGCCAACGGCACCCCCACGCGCGCCGAGGCGGGCGAAGACTTGGTCGGCGACATGCAGCTCTTCGATGAGCACGCGCTCGAGCTCTCGGCCGACACCAAGATCGCCATGGCATTGGAGCTCGAACGCATCGCGCTCGGAGTGGATCCGCGCATCACTCGGTGCGACGGCTCGGCGGTGAGCAGCTCTGGAGGCTCGTTCGCGATCGCGAACTCCAACGGCATCGCGCGGGGGTGGGAGGGCACCAGCGTGAGCGCGTGGGTCGTGGCGCTGGCCGAGGATGGGCCCAAGCAGCAGACCGGCGTCTACGGCATGACCAAGCGGCACCTGGCGGACCTGCCCAGCGTGGAATCGCTTGCGCTCGAAGCGGGTCGGCGGGCGGTGGCGCGCATCGGCGCGCGCAGCGTGCCCTCGGCTCGGGTTCCCGTGCTGATGCACCCCGAGATCGCGGCGAGTTGGATCAGCGAGATGTACGAAGCGTTCAGCGGCGAAGCGGTGCTCAAGCAGAGCTCGTGGCTCACGGACAAGCTCGGAGAGCGCGTGGCATCGCCGCTGTTCTCGTTGATCGACGACGGCACGCTGCCGCGCGGGCTCGGCACTTCGCCCTACGATGGCGAGGGCCTGCGCACGCGACGCAACCTGCTCATCGATTGCGGGCATTGCGCCTCGTTCGCGTACGACTACTACCACGCGCGCCGCGCGAAGACGGCGCCCACCGGCAACGGCATCCGGGGATTCTCGAGCACGCCCGGCATCGGCTTCCATAACCTGTACGTGGAGAACGGCACCACTTCGCCCGAAGCGCTGCTTCGCCAGCTGGGCACCGGTTTCTACTACGACGATCAAGGCTCGTTCGGCTTCAACCCGGTGACCGGTGACTACTCCTATCAAGCACAGGGCTTCTGGGTTGAGCAGGGCGAAAAGGTGTTCCCGGTCGATGGGGTGACCATTGCCGGTAACTCCCTTGAGATGCTGCGCCACATCGTGGCCATCGGAAACGACCTCGAATGGAAGAGCAGCATCGCGTCTCCCTCCCTGCTGATCGAATCGATGACCGTGAGCGGGGCCTGAGGGCGCTGCGCCTTCGGCCATCCCTCGGCGCGGCGAGCCAACGACCGCGCCCTCGGCCTACGAGTTGCGGTAGGTGCTCACCATCGCGACACCGCGACGCGGCGAGGGATCCAACGGCTTGGCGTGCCCCAGACGCACGAGCAGCACGGGGTCCTCACCGGCGGCGGCGAAGCGCTTGACGAGCAGCGCGCGGTGGCGCTCGGATTCGATGGGTGCCGACAGGGGTTGCTGCGCGATGCCCAGGGTTGCGGCCTTGAGCGCCATGCGCTCGTAAGTCTGACCCGCCACCACCCAGCCCGCGTCACTCGGACGCGGCACCGTGACGAGCGCCAGCGCCCCCGAGCTGCGCACAGCATCGCGCGCGTCGCGTGCGGCGCCCTTGCTGCCCCACTCGAAGAAACGGCTCCCCGGCCGCAGCGCGCGTCCGGCCATCCAGCGCGTCGGACCCGCCAGCCCCAGCCGTTCGGCCGTCACGCCATCGCCGCGGCGACTCGCGTCGTCGTCCGAAGTGCGCATCCAGCGCACGCGTTCCGCCTGGGCGCGACGATCGCGGTAGGTGGCGATCGATGCCTCCTCCACCAGGTCGGCCACGCGCGCGATCTCCGCACGGTCCTCGATCCAATGCACGCGCACATCGTCACCGGCCTGCGCCAGGAGTTGCGCGCGGTTCTGCATGGTGATCGCACGGCCATCAAAGGCGCGGGGGTTGCTGCGGCGTTCGGTGAGCGCGTGGAACAACACCCGGTCGCGGCGCTGGTCGCTGGCGGTCCACGAGACGCGCGCCACGACAAGTGGCGCGCCAGGGCGTGAGGTCAGCCCCCAAGGCAGATACTGCGCGGTGGGCTGCAAGCCCCACGCGCGCGCCGCGATCAACATGTTCTCCAACGCGCAACCCAACGAGACTTGTGCGAACCGTTGATCGGGGTCGCAGGCCGTGAGGACTCGGGTGGGGTCGAGCGTGAGACGCACATCCGGACCTTCGACCTCGAAACGCCACGGCTGCGCGTTCCAGAAGCTGGGGGCCAGCACGGACGCGCCGATGAGTGCGCGGGCCTGTTCCAGCGCGCCGCCCGGCAACACCTCGGAGAGCGTCCAAGGTTGGAGCATGGCGCCCGAGCGACCCATGCGTCGAGCCCAGACCGCGTGGGGCTGCAGTGCGCTGTAAGCAGCGGCGCCGCCCAGAAGGATCAAGAAGCGGCGGCGATCCAGAGTCACGGTCGCAAACTCGGTCCCCAGCGGGGAGGGAGCGTTGCGGCAAGGCGATTCATCTTCCATGGAAGCGCACGGTGGGGCACCTCCATGGGCCGCGTCAATGCCGGCCGCGGCCCGCCACCGGGCGAGGCGCGTGCGCCGCCCGGTCCACCCGGCGCTCCAGTCTTGCACCCGGTTGCGCGACAGCGGGATGCGCCGCTAGCGTCCCGGCATGCCGCCCGCCCGCTTCGTCACCGATGCCTCGCTCGACCGGCTCGCCCGGCGGCTGCGGTTCCTGGGATACGATGTCGTCACCCACCGCGGCGTGCGCTTGGAGGAGCTGTTCGAGCTGGCCGCGCGCGACGGTCGCACCGTGCTCACGCCAAGCCCGCGCCATCCCAAGCGCTATGCGAGCGTGGCGGCGGTACAGGTGCCACGCAATGACGACGCGCTCGCGGTTCGCCAGATCGCGGCTTCCCACGAGGCGGCCACAGCCCCTTTCACACGCTGCCCTGTCTGCAACGGCGCGCTCATGTCGCGCAGCACATTCGAAGCGCGCGGCGAAGTCCCGGGACGCGTCACCCGCTCGGGCTCGCCGCTGAAGTACTGCCCCTCGTGCGGCAAATGGTTCTGGGTGGGCAGCCATGTCGCGCGCATCGTCCGCTGGCTCGAGGCCGCACTGGGGCGGAGCCTGCCGCTCCCTGCAACCGAACCCGCGAGCGACCTCGGGTCACCCGAAACCACCGGGTGATGGAGAAATCTAGTCCAGAACCAGAAAAACCTGCCCCCCAGACCCATTCCCCTATTGCAGAAGGGTGTCGGAATCCGCGACACTTCTTCTTGCGGGTGGATGACTGGTGCAGGTAACGGACCCGGAGAGACGTGGGGAGAGGTCCGCGCCGGCCCAGCATGCCTCGTGAAGTCCAAGACGCCGAGCGACGACGGCCGACCTCCGTCCCGCCCGGCGTTCTTGTTTTCCGCG
>JANLOU010000161.1:0-4543 GCA_031366735.1 Candidatus Eiseniibacteriota bacterium | reverse complement strand
CCGTCATGTAAGATGCAGGGAAATGCCCCTTTTGCAAAAAACACTGGCGTCGCCTCTCTCGGACTGAGCGAAGCACGCTTCAAATGTCGTAGCTGGCGCAGTCCTCGGCGAGGATGGCCTGGCCTTCGAAATTTGCTTTGGCCTCGGCGAGGTTGTTCGCCTCGTTGCCGAATCGGCGGAGACGATAGGAGCAGCGCTGGATCTCGACGCGGTCCTAGGAGCCTGTCCGAGTAGTCGCTGTTCAACTTGGCGCGAGTCTGATTTTGTTTGCGGCCATGAGCAAGCATTTTCGCCCCTGGAAGATCGATCAGACGCAGCTCCTGCCGCCTTCGGTGCAAGATTTCGTGCCTGAGGACCACCTGTCGCGGTTCATCGTGGCGCTGGTTCGCGACGAGCTTGATCTCGCCGAGATCAATGCCAGCTACACGTCGAGCCTCGGCCAGCCGCCGTTCGATCCGCGGCTGATGGTGGCGCTGCTGCTCTATGCCTACTGCAGCGGCATTTATTCGTCGCGCCGCATTGCCAAGGCCTGCCGCGAACGGGTCGATTTCATGAGTATCGTCGCGTTGGATCCGCCGGATTTCCGCACGATCTCCGACTTCCGCAAGCGGCACTTGAAGGCGCTGGCTCAGCTGTTCGTGCAGGTGTTGCGGCTCTGCGAGCAGGCCGGCCTCGTCAAGCTCGGGCATGTCGCGCTGGACGGTACGAAGATCAAGGCCAATGCGTCCAAACATAAAGCGATGAGCTACGAGCGCATGGAGAAGCGGGCGGCCGAACTCGAAGCCGAAGTCGCCAAATGGCTGGCCGCGGCCGAGGCTGCCGACACCGCGGAGGACGCCAAGCACGGCGCCAATAAATCCGGCGACGAGATGCCGAAGTGGGTCGCCGACAAGAAGCGGCGTGCGGAGAAGATCAGGCAGGCGAAGGCCGAGTTGGAGGCGGAAGCCAAAGCCGCGGCGGAAGAGAAACGCAAAGCCGAGGCCGAGGCGGAGGAGCAGCGGCAAAAGGAAGGCCGCAAGAAACCGGGCAAGCCCGCAGCCCCGATCACGGACGATCCCGACGGAAAAGCGCAGAAGAACTTCACCGACCCCGAGAGCCGCATCATGAAATCGAAGGACGGGTTCGTGCAGGCCTACAACGCTCAGGCGGCGGTCGACGGGACCGCCCAGGTGATCGTCGCGCACGGCCTCGATGCGCGGCCGAACGACAAGCACCAGCTTGTTCCAATGACGGATGCCGTCATCGTCAACATGGGCGCCAAACCCGATCAGCTCTCGGCCGATTCCGGCTTCTGCTCGGAGGCCAATCTCGAGGGCCTGGAGGCACGCGGCATCGACGGATATATCGCGACGGGCCGGGCGAAGCATGCGGTTGGCGACGCGGCCGAGAGTGCCGTGGCGGTCGCCACTGTCGATGCCGTCACCGCTCCAACGTCATCAGATCATTCCGGGTCGGTGCCGGTCGAGCCACCGACGCGGGTCGAGGCGATGCGCGAGAAAATCAGGGCAGGCGGCCACGAGAGTCCCTACCGCCTGAGGAAACAGCTGCCCGAGCCGGTGTTCGGACAGATCAAGCAAGCCCGCGGCTTCCGCCAGTTCCTGTTGCGCGGCCTCGAGAACGTGGCCGCCGAGTGGGCCATCGTTTGCACGGCCCACAACCTGCTCAAGCTGGCCAAGGGGCGGAGTCTGTCCGCAGCGCGGCAGATCGCCGGCGGGCCGCCGGTCGCGGCATGAGGAGCAAGTTCTGGCGCCGCCTCACCCGTGCTACGCTCCATCACGCCGACAATGTGGACAGGCTCCTAGCTTCTTCAACATCGTGAATTACGAGCAGGTGCTCACCGACGCCGACGACATCAACACCGTGCTGGCGCCTGACGTCATCATCCTCGACGAGGCGCAGCGCATCAAGAACTGGCGCACCAAGACGGCGGGGCGGGTGAAATCGCTGCGGTCGCCCTACGCCTTCGTGCTGACCGGCACGCCAATTGAGAACCGCATTGATGAGCTCTACTCGATCGTGCAGTTTCTCGATCCGGAGTTGCTCGGACCGCTGTTCCGCTTCAACCGCGAATTCTATACGCTCGACGAGCGCGGCCGACCGGTCGACTACAAAAATCTCGCAGAGTTGCGTCACCGGGTGGCGCCGGTGATGCTGCGGCGCCGCAAGGCGGATGTCGAGAACGAACTGCCAGGGCGCACGGTCACCAACTATTTCGTGACGATGGCCGAAGAGCAGCGGGCACGCTACGAGGAGTACGCAGCCAAGGTTGCCCGTTTGCTGGCGCAGGCACGGCGCCGGCCGCTCAGGCCTGAAGAATTCGAGCGGCTGCAGCAGTGGCTCGCCTGCATGCGCATGATCTGCGACACGCCGGCGATCCTCGATCCCACATGCCGAATCTCACCCAAGCTCGAGGAGCTGGAGCGCATACTTACCGATCTGCTTGCCGAGCCATCCGCCAAAGTGATCGTGTTCTCCGAATGGGAACGCATGCTGGGCATGGTGCGTGAGCTTGCTGGCGAGATGGGCGTCGAGGCAGCATGGCACACGGGCTCCGTGCCGCAGCAACGCCGGCGCGCTGAGATCAACCGGTTCAAGCAGGATCCGAACTGCCGGCTGTTCCTGTCGACAGACAGCGGCAGCGTTGGGCTCAACTTGCAGGTGGCCAATGCCGTGGTCAACGTCGATCTGCCGTGGAACCCCGCAAAGCTGGAGCAGCGTATCGCGCGGGCTTGGCGCAAAGGGCAAATGCGTTCGGTGACTGTCGTCAATCTCATTGCGGAGGATACGATCGAGCACAGCATGGTGCATCTGCTCGGCGCCAAGCAGGCACTCGCCGATGGCGTGCTCGATGGCCAAGGCGATCTCTCCGCGCTCAAGATGCCGTCCGGTCGCGCCGCCATGATCGAGCGCATGCAGGCGCTGATGTCGATCGTTGGCGAGCATCAATCGCCCACGGCGGCGGCGCCAGTGGAGGCACCGCCGCCTGAGGTGTCGATTGCCGCGGGGCTCTGCCAGCGTCACGGCGAGCGGGCGCTGCTGATCGAAGCGCGCCAAGGATCGGATGGCCGCACGCGCATATTGGCTGTGCTCGATGTCGATCGCGGCAAGCTGACGTCGGAGGTCAGGCGGCCGGCCGCTGCAGGCGATGAGGTCCCGGCGATCGAGGTCATCGACCGGGCGACCTGGGTCTTGCTGCAGCGCCTGCAGGCAGGCGGCTTGGTGCAATTTGTGGGCGGCCCGCCTCGCGTTCTGCATCAGTCGGCCACGCTCACCGAAGACGATGGAGCGGCCACACGCATGACCGCGGCGCGCGCCGCGCATTTGCGCTCCCTCGCTGATCGCCAGCTGCGCAAAGCTCAGGTGCTAGCCTCTGGCGGATTCCCAGAGGAGCTGGGGCCACTGCTGGCATCTGCGATCGGGCATGCCGGCGCGGCCAGGCTTGCGGCCTTGGGCGAGTTGTCGCCGGAGGTCAGCGCCGCATCGCGCGAGCAGGTCCGCGACCTCGTCGAGCGCGAGGAGCTGCCGCAATCGGCATTGTCGACGCTGGACATTTTGGCATCGGCCGAGGGCAACGCCAGTGCCGCGGACATGGAGCCGTTACTGAAGGCATCGGCTGAGATCATCGCCGCATGTGCGATGACATGAAATCGCACAACGAGAGCGCGATCGGTCAGGTCTGATGCTTGGGCGGTTCTGTGCGGTCGTTCACGGCGATCTCATATCCGAGGCTGCGATAGCCCGACTGCCGCTTCAGCGCCATGCGCCCCAGCATCGGAACGCCGGAATCGACGTAGTCGTAGACGACGACCTCCCGTTTGGCGTGGTGTTCGCGATGCAGGCGGCCGACGTACTGGGCGAGGGTGCCCTTCCATGAGATCGGCATGGTCAGAAACAACGTGTCGAGGGAGGCGTCGTCGAAGCCTTCGCCGAGGTAGCGGCCGGTCGCCAGGACGAGACGCTCCTCGGTGTCGGGGCGTTTCAGCCCTTCCTCGGCGGTGCGCCGCTCGGTCGCGTTCATGCCGCCGTAGAGGACCACGAGATTGCGCGTAAATTTTTCCAGCCGCGTGCGGAAGTATTCGAGATGATCGCGGCGCTCAGTCAGGATCACCGGCCGGCGCCCGGCCTCCAAGCTGAGCAGCACGTCGTCGAAGATCAGATCATTACGCTTCTCGTCTTGCGCCAGCGCCGCATAGAGCGCCGTCATCAACGATGGCCCCTGCGCATCCTGATCTGGCCGGTGCTGAAATCCGGTTTCGCGCAAGCGGACCTTGTGGCTGAACGACCGGGTCGCGGCCTGCGATTTCGCATTCACCCGATAACGGACGGGCCCACACTGCATGAAGATGATCGGGTGATGGCCATCCTTGCGGGCGACCGTGGCTGACAATCCAAGGACGTAGCGCGCCTTGGTTCGGCGCGCGACCAGCTCGAAGCTGACGGCCGAGAGATGATGACACTCGTCGACAATCAGGTGGCCGTAATCGGCAACAAGGTCGCTGACCTCGCCGTTGCGAACGAGGCTCTGGATCAGCGCGATGTCGAT
>JANLOU010000148.1:0-11960 GCA_031366735.1 Candidatus Eiseniibacteriota bacterium | reverse complement strand
GGGTGTGGATGAACTTTCCGTCTCCATCTACGACCTGCCGCGCGTCAAGGCCGCCATCCGCTCGATCCGTTTCGAAGCTGCGCGCGGAATCGCGGCGGAAGCGCTCGCCGCGGAGTCGGCTGCTCCCGTCCGATCCCTCGTGCGGAATCGTATCGACGCGATGTTGCCCAGCTATCTTGCCATCGAACGCGCCTGACGCTGACGCGATGAGGATGCCTCAAATGACCGCGACACTTCCGCCTTTGGAGCCCCCGTTCGGCCAGCGTGACCCGCACGGCATGGCCGCGCTCGTGGATGGGATCCCCGAGCAGATCGAACAGGCGCTGGCGCGCACCCGAGCCACGCCATGGCAGATGCCGACGCACACCCCCGACTTGATTGCATTCGGGGGGATGGGAGGGTCCGCGATCGCGGGCGAGCTCACGGCCGCAACCTACGCCGACCAGTTGCCGCGTCCTTGGTTGGTGGTGCGCGACTACCGCTGGCCCGCGTGCGTCAGCAAGGATTCGCTCGCAGTCCTGTCGAGCAACTCGGGCAACACCGAGGAAACACTCGCACTTGAGGCGCAGGCACGCGAGCGCGGAGTGCCGTGCGTGGCCATGTCCTCGGGCGGCGAGCTGACGGAGCGAGCCAAAGCCGGTGGGTACCATCTGCAGCGCGTTCCGGGTGGCTTGCCACCGCGGGCTGCCCTGTTCCACGCCTGGGTGCCCGTCTCGGGGATCCCGGCAGCGCTGGGTTGGGCCGCCAATCCGGAGTCCGAATGGCGCGAGGCCGTTTCCGTGGCGCGAGAATACCGCGATAATCTGGGCGTCGATGCTCCCGAATCGCGCAATCCCGCCAAGCAACTTGCCCGCATGCTGCTCGGGCGAAGGGTGATCGTGTACAGCGCCCCGGGCGGCCCCGCCGCGGTCGGGACGCGCTGGAGGCAGCAGTTGAACGAAAATGCTAAAGTCCTTGCCCATTCTGCGGCCGTGCCGGAGCAGAACCATAACGAGATCGTGGGCTGGCAGGTGGCCAGTGACGCGACGCGTGCGGTGAGCATCGTGCTGCTGCAGGACCGTGAGGACAGCGCCGAGTCCACGCTTCGGCTCCGACTCGCGGCGGAGTACGCGGTGCGCCAGGGAGCCACGGTGCACGCGGTCACATCCGATGGGGAGAGCCGGATCGCAAGGCTCGCCTCGTTGGTCCAGTTCGGCGACTATGTGAGCCTCTATCTCGCGTTGGCCGGCGGAGTGGATCCCACGGATATCACCAGCATTGATGATTTCAAGCGGCGGCTGGCGGAGGCTTCCAAGACTCGCTGACCGCGTCCCCCGAAGGGTCCGGAGCATCCGCTTCGTCCCGCTCAACCATGAGGAGCAATCGATGGCGTCCCGTCATCTCTTCACCTCGGAGTCCGTCACCGAAGGACACCCGGATAAGATCGCTGACCAGATTTCGGATGCGGTCCTCGACGCCATGTTGGCGCAGGACAAGTTCAGTCGCGTGGCATGCGAGACTCTGGTCACCACGGGGCTTGCGGTCGTAGCGGGTGAGATCACCACGAAGGCCTATGTGGAGATCCCCAAGCTCGTGCGCTCCGTCATCCACGATATCGGCTACAACGACGCCGACTACGGTTTCGACTCGCACACCTGTGCGGTCATGACCACCATTGACCAACAATCGCCGGACATCGCGATGGGCGTGAACACTGGTGGCGCCGGCGATCAAGGGCTGATGTTCGGCTACGCGTGCAATGAGACGCCCGAGTTGATGCCGCTCCCGATCATGCTGGCGCACAAGCTCGCCATGCGCCTCTCGCAAGTGCGCAAGAAGGGCGTGGTCGATTACCTGCGCCCCGATGGCAAGACGCAGGTGTCGGTGGAATACGAGGGCGACAAGCCCGTGCGCATCGACACGGTGGTGCTCTCGACCCAGCACTCGCACAAGGCAACGCAGGGCAGGATCCGCAAGGACATGCTCGAGAAGGTCATCCTGCCGTTGCTGCCCAAGCGGCTTCTGAAGGGTAAGGCTCCGCGCTTCCATGTGAACCCGACCGGCAACTTCGTCGTGGGCGGACCCATGGGCGATTGCGGGCTGACGGGGCGCAAGATCATCGTCGATACTTACGGCGGAATGGGTCGCCACGGCGGCGGGGCGTTCTCCGGCAAGGATCCCAGCAAGGTGGACCGCTCGGCGTGCTATGCCGCTCGCCATGTGGCCAAGAACCTGGTGGCCTCGGGGCTGTGTGATCGCTGCGAGGTGCAGGTGGCATACGCGATCGGCGTGGCCGAGCCAGTGAGCATCATGGTGGACACATTCGGCACCGGGAAGGTGAGCGACGAGAAGCTCACGAGCCTGGTGCGCAAGCATTTCGACCTGACGCCCAAGGGCATCATCGAGTCGCTCAAGCTGCGTCGGCCGATCTACCAGAAGACCGCGGCCTACGGGCATTTCGGTCGCTCGGAGTTCGCTTGGGAGAAGACGGATAAGGCCAAGCTGCTGGCGGCGAGCGTGCGGTAGGTTCAAGTGGAACATGAACAGCCGGGACCCCTGGTTTTCCAAGGCCGGGGGTTCCGTTTTTGGCGGATGGCCTGTGACGGATGGCGGGTCGCCTCGTTCCATCCCTGCCGTCCCCCGCTCAGCTCCACCCATGACGAGGAGATCCCATGCCCACTCCCCTTCGGACCCGCCTCGCGGCAATCGCCGCATTCGCGTGGCTCGCGCTGCTCGCACCGCTCGCCCACGCCGGGCTCCCGGACCTCGGTGATCTCGCCGCGCCAGGGGCAGCTGCCATGCGCTCGACGTTGCCTGACCTGGGCGTGGTCACTCGCCAACTCCAAGCGGATCTGGCGCAGGCGTCCGGCCTGCGTTTCGCCGACCCGGCTCGGCTGGCCCAGCCCGCATCCGTGAGCGGCACGGTCTCGTGGTCGGGCGAATCGAATGTCACCAATCGGCGATTGGGGCTGAGTAGTGCACCAGCGGGGGATGTGAACGGGGACGGCTACAGCGATTTCGTCGCGCTCGGCGATGTGAACTCGTTCAACACCGCGCTCTATCTCTACTTCGGCTCGGCGGCCGGGCCGACGCTGGCACCGGGCTATCCGGTCACCAATTTGCCCGCGGGTGGCGAGGTGAGCGCCGCCGGCGATGTGAACGGCGATGGGTACGGCGACATCATCCTCTACTGGTACCTGACCGGCATGGTGCGCGTGTACCGCGGCGGGCCGTCGGGCTTCGATCTCGTTTCCTACAACCAGATCGCGAGTCTGGGGACTAATCTGTACGGGTTCAACGCCGCGCCCGCCGGCGACATCAACGGAGATGGCTATGACGACATCATCTTCGGGATGCCCACGGCCGCCGGATTCTTCCCGTGCACGCCGTCCGCATACAGCGGTGTGGTCGAAGTGTTCTACGGATCCGCCTCCGGTGTGAGCGCGAGCAACTACTGGGTCGTGACGGGCTGTTACCAGACGGGCTCGAGCGCTCGCTTGGGCACATCCGTTGCCGGCGCCGGGGATGTGAATGGCGACGGGTTCGCCGACATCGTGTTCAGCGCGCCGCTGGCTGCGGACTTGACCGGACCCGCCGGTGTGGTCGGCAAGGTGTATGTGATGTACGGCGCCGCGGCAGGGCTGCCGGTCGTGCCAGGTTTCTCGAACTTCGGCAGCGTCAACAGCGGCACCACGATACTTGGGCACCACGCCGGCGCGGATTTCGGCGCCTCGGTCGGCCCGGCCGGCGACCTCAATGGGGATGGCTACGCCGATATCGCGATCGGTGCACCCTCGGACGATTACTTCGTCACGGACGGGGGGCTGGCGTTCGTGTTCCGAGGCACGGCAGCAGGCGTGGATACGGCCGCTGCGAACCAGCTGTGGTGGGAGGGCGGCCCTTCCCCGAGCGCGCAGTTCGGGCTGTTCGTGACGCCAGCGGGTGATGTGAATGGGGACGGACTGCCGGACCTGCTCGTCGGGGAGTCCGGTCGCGTCGACCTTGCACAGAGCACCGGCGGCACGCTCACCATCGAGCAGTCGCTGCCTTACCCCACCTCGACCAGCCGCGTGTCCACCGCCGGCGATGTGAATGGCGATGGCCTCAGTGACATCCTGGTAGGGGAGCAGTACTACACCAATGGCGAGTCGAACGAAGGGCGCGTTCTCCTCCACTTCGGTGTGGGATCGCCCCCCTCGAGCTATGCGAACTGGACCACGACGCAGACCGTCGTCGACAACCCGAACCTGGGCTGGTCGGTGGCGTCTGCGGGCGATGTCAATGGGGATGGCTACGATGATGTGATCGTGGGCGCACCCACTTGGTATGACTGGCTCACGCCCGGCTCCTACAACAATGGCCTCGTGCTGTTGTTCTACGGGCATGCGACCGGGCTGTCGCCTTCCTACGACTGGTACACCTATGGAGTCTCGAACGACCAGTTGGGGATCTCGGTGGCTTCCGCGGGCGATGTCAATGGGGATGGCTACGGCGATGTCATCATGGGCGCGCACGGCGCGGCTGGCGGCACGGGTCAGGCGCGCGTGTGGTACGGCAGCTCGTTCGGGCTCGGCAGCGTCCCCAATGTCACCCTCACGGGATACAGCGCCGGGGCCAACTTCGGCGCATCCGTCGCCTCCGCATGCGATGTCAACGGCGACGGCTACCCGGATGTGATCGTGGGCTCTCCGCAGGGGGTGGACCCCTACAATCCCCTCACGGGCGAGGGCCGCGCCTATGTCTACCTCGGCGGCTCGGGCGGTGTGAACCCCGCGTTGTACTGGGCCAAGAGCGGCATCCAGGCCAACGCGCACTTCGGAACATCAGTGGCTTGCGCGGGCGACGTCAACGGCGACAGCTACGCTGATATCGTGATCGGTGCTCCCGAGTACGATCAGACCGGGAAGTTCGGCGTGGTGACGCCGGATGCGGGGCGCGTCGTCGTGGTGTTCGGGTCGCTCTCGGGCCCCAACGTGTCGACCAATGTGAATGTGTTCGCCGCGTGGCGCATGGGAGCGTCGGTCTCCGGGGCTGGCGATGTGAACGGTGATGGGTACAGTGACATCATCGTGGGTGGACCTTCGGCCACCTCCACGCTGAGCGGCGAGGGCGTCGCGCGCGTTTACGCCGGCTACCCGGGCGGCATCGGGGGCCAGATCTGGACCCAATACGGCGGCGAGGGATACGGCGGATTCGGTTCGGCGGTCTCCTCGGCTGGCGATGTGGACGGCGACGGACTCAGTGATGTGCTGGTCGGTGCCGTCTTCCAGGACATGGGTGGCCCGCAGGACCAGGGGCGCGCGTATGTCTATCGCGGTCCGCTTCCGGCGGGTGGCGCGGCGTTCTGGACTGGCAGCGGTGGCTCGACCTACGCGAACATGGGACACGCGCTGGCGAACGCGGGCGATGTGAATGGAGATGGGTGGAGCGATCTGGTGTTCGGGATGCCGGGCTACACGAATGTGGCCTATCGTCAGGGCTTCTGTCAGGTCCACCTCGGCGCGCGCGCGACCGCTCGCAATCAGATCGCGATCCCCTTCCGGCTCTCGCCGGCCACGCGCATCGTGCACGCGGGCAATCTGTCGGATCCCGGTCAGTTCCTGCTCCTCGCCAACGGCCGCTCCGCGGCGGGCCGCACCAAGGTCCGCATGCAGTACCGGGTCACGCCGGTGGCGGGATTCCCGCTTCCGCCGATCGCCGGGATCCAGACTGCGTGGGCCGCGACCGGGAACCCGGGTCCCAATGGCAGCACCGGATCCATCGGCCAGTACATCACCGGGTTGACGGCGGGTGTGCCCTTCGCTTGGCAGCTGCGGGCGCTGGCCAAGTCGGTCTACTTCCCGACTGGCATCTGGCGTAGCCCCGTGCGGAACGGGCGGCTCGAGACGGATCTGCGCGCGCCCGGCACATGGGTGGATGTCGCGACCGCGGAGTCGCCGGCGCAGTTGATGCTCGCCGATGTGCACCCCAACCCGCTGCGCACCGCGACAACGATCGCGTTCACACTCACGCGTTCCGGTCCGGTCGCACTGACCGTGGTCGATGTGCAGGGTCGGCGTCTGCGCGCGCTGGCGAATGGCCCGCGGGCGGCCGGCGAGCACCGGCTGGATTGGGATGGTCGCGACGAGGCCGGCAGGCGGGTGGGAGCGGGAATCTACTTCCTGCGCCTGGAGGCTGAAGGTCGTTCGCTCAATCGCAAGATAGCGGTGATGCGTTAGCCTTGCTTGAACCGGGCGCCGGCGGCGGCGGGCACTCACCCCAGAGGGGTGCCCGTCGCGCAACGGTGGTAGTCTGCCTGAGCCGCAGGTCGGTCATCCCGGGACTCCGCGTGACTCGGTTCCCTCACTCCATCCCCAGCCACATGGACCCCGACCGATCGCTCGCGATCCGTGCCGGGAGAAGAGGGCGCACCGAGCGTGACTCCGCCGCCGCCGACGTTCGCCGATCTGGCGGTGAGCCCCGACCTCATCGTGGCCTTGCTCAAGCAACAGATCGCCGAGCCCACCGCGATCCAGATTGCGGCGTTGCCGGTGCTGCTCGCGGGCAAGGACGCCTATCTGCATGCCGAGACGGGGACCGGCAAGACGCTTGCATATCTCCTGCCGGTCTACTGCGGGCTCGAGGTGGCGCGACAGACCACGCAGGTGGTGATTGTCGCCCCGACCCACGAGTTGGCGATCCAGATCCAGCGGCAGTGCACCGATCTGGCGCAGAATTCCGGCTGGCCGGTTCGCGTGTTGCTGCTGATTGGCGGTACCTCGATCGAACGGCAGCTGGAGAAGCTCAAGAAGCGGCCGCATGTTGTGGTGGGTTCTCCCGGCCGAATCCATGACCTGCTCGACATGGGCAAGTTGAAAGCACGCGATGTGCGGACGGTGGTGATCGATGAGGCGGATCGGTTGCTCGAGGGCGATAATCTGACGGCCATCCGCGCGATCCTCAAAGCCGCTCCGCGCGCTCGACAGCAGATCTTCGCTTCGGCCACCGAGGAGCCCAAGAGTGCCGCGGTGATCGCCACACTGGCGCCGAATCTCGTCATGCTGCGGACGGGCACAGTCCCGGTGAATGAGAACATCGAACATCTATATCTGGTTTGTGAGGAGCGGGACAAGCCGGACGTGCTGCGTAAACTCCTGTACGCGCTCCGTCCCGAGCGCGCCATGGTGTTCGCGCACCGCAATGAGACGGCCGAGCAGGTGGCGGCCAAGTTGGCGCATCACGGTATCCCGGTCGCTGACCTGAACTCCGCGCTCGACAAACTCGACCGCAAACGGGCGATGGACGATTTCCGCAGTGGCGAGGTGCCCGTGCTGATCGCTTCGGACATCGCCGCCCGTGGACTGGATATCAAAGGGGTCACGCATGTCTTCAACCTCGATGTGCCGACTCTGAGCAAGGCCTACCTGCACCGGGTGGGGCGTACCGCGCGCGCTGGCGCGAAGGGGCAAGCGATCACGCTGGTCACCGAGGCGGAGGTGCGGCGGGTCGCGCGCTACGAACAAGAGTTGGGTATCACGGTACAGCGCGTGAGGTTGCGCGATGGTCAGGTGCACGAGGTCGGAGAGCGCCCAACGCCGGAATGAACCGGGGCGAGATTCGGGGATGACCCTGGGGTTCGCTGCGCCGGTGCTGCATGCTCAGTGGGCGCCCGACGGCGTGCGGGTCCCCGGGCTCAATGGCTGGTAGCGCGTCGCGATACCCGACGGCGTCGGCGGGGCGGTGATCGTCAGCCTCGGCGGCAGTTCGAATCCCAACTCCGGATGGGATATCCAAGCGCAACGCCTCACGCGGGATGGTCGCATCGCAACGGGGTGGCCGAGCGCGAGTGTGTTCCTGTGCACGGCGGAAGGCACTCAGTTCTCGCCACTCGCGGTGCCGGATGGCACGGGTGGAGCGCTGGTCGCGTGGCTCGACGACCGGGACACGCTCTCCACTGACATTCATGCGCACCATGTCCAGGGTGATGGTGCCATGGCGCCGGGCTGGCCCGTGGACGGGCTGCTCGTTGTGCCCGGCAATGCTGCGGATGGCATCGCGGTTTCTGCGGCGCTCAGCGACCGATCCGTGCAGACGATCTCCCTGGGAGTTGCAGACGAGTTGCTCGTCACATGGATGGGCCAACGCAATGGGAACCTCGACGCATACGCGCAGCGCCTGCGACCCGACGGCTCGATCGCGCCTGGCTGGACGATCGGCGGCTCACCTGTCGTGACCCAGGTCGCGAGTCAGTTCTACCCGCTGATCATGTCCGATGTGGCGAGTGGCGCGCTCGTGGTGTGGAGCGATCTGCGCAACGGGAACTTCGATGTCTACGGGTAGCACCTGCGCGCCGAGGGCACGCGCAACCCAGCGTGGCCGAGCGACGGGCTGGGGATCTGCTCGGCGGCGGGATTCCAATACCCCACTTGCATCACCGATGGCAGTGGCGGGCTGTATGTGTGTTGGCAGGATAACCGCGACTACGCCACGCACCTCTCGGATGTCTATGCCTCCCACCTCGGCGCGAATGGCTCGGTGCTTGCGGGTTGGCCGACGAACGGGCTCGCGATCTCTGCCACCGCGCAATACCAGGACTCCCCGCAACTGGTGGCCGATGGTCAAGGGGGTGCCCTGATCCTGTGGTCGGACAGCCGTCCTCCGCTCCTCGAACCACGCTGGCGCTCAGACGGTCACCATCGACGCGACAGAAATACGCGCCGGGGTATATCACGCGGTCCTGGTGCAGGGTTCGAACTCCACTTCGGTCCGCGCGGCCATCATCCGCTAGGGCGGGAGGTGCGCGGCTCCCAGCGCGTCGTCCCGTCGCTGCGGGCGTCAGTCGCTCGCCGGAATCCCATCCATCCACGCCTGAACCTCGGCGAATGCCTCCTCGAGCGGTAACTCGCGTCCCGCGGCATGGGCCGCTGCGAAGTGGGCTTCCCCGAGCGATTCCACGGCGCTGCGACGCAGGGGATCCTGCACGGCCACATCCGCAGGTTCGCGCTGCGCCCCCGAGCGTTCGTAGGTGCGCTCCGCGGCACCGAAGAGACGAGCCGCGAACTGCATTTCGCCGCGCCGGACGGCCCGCCCCGCCGAGAGGTCCACGACTGCGGTGAGGATTCGTTTCGAGACGACGTTCCTGGCGGCCTCGATCCCGCTCCGTAGGGCTGCCATGGCCCCGGGCTGGTCTCCCACACTGTCCAGGATCATCGAGTGATTGCAGAAAGTGATGACCATGTTCGCGGGGTTGCCACGCCTGCGCGCCAGGGGGATGAGTTCGTCATACAGCTTCAGTGCCGGCTGTAGCTCGCCCTCGGTCCGCAGGATCTCGCCGAGGTAGGTGAGACTGCCCGTGAGCGCGGTGATGTCATCCGCCGCTCGCGCTGCGTCGACATACTCCTCGCAAAGCGCGCGAGCTTCGTCAACCATGCCGTGGGCGTAGGCTGCGCACGAAGTGGCATCGAGCGCTGCGAGCAGGGCGCGGGAGTCGCCCATTCCGCGTGCCATCGTCAATGCCGTACGCCCTGCTTCCAGTGAGTCGGCGTAGGCTCCACGAAAATACAGGAGGTCGGATACGGCGCACAGGCAACGGGCGCGGGCGGGCGAGCGCGACTGCTGATCGCCCCGTGCGAGCGCCTCGCGCAGGATGCGCAGGCCCAGCTCGAGCAGCACGCGGTCCGCCCAGTAGCGCTGCAGCGGGGCGATCAGCGCCAGGCCGCGCGCGTCCCCCTGCGGGGCCTGATCGCACCAGGCGTGGGCAGCAAGGATGTTCTCGAGTTCCACATCGATGGCGCGGCTCGCGTCGGTCGTGAGCTGGCTGCGGATGTGCTGCTCGTACTGCGCGGTGCAGCGGATGAACTGCTCGAGGTGGCGATTGCGAACCTGGTCCCGGTCGGGCGAGGCATTGAGCAGTTCGAGAGCGAACTGGCGAACCGTCTCGAGCATGGAGTAACGCGCTTCACCGCCTGCCTCGCGGTCGACATTCACCAAGGACTTATCCGCCAGGCGGGTCAACAGGTCGAGGACCTCGAACTCGTCGGCTTCATCCCCGACCACCGCAACGGCATCGGGCAGTGTCCAGCCGCCCGCGAACACGGACATGTCCCGGAACAACTCCTGTTCCGGACCATCCAGTTGGTCGTGGCTCCACTGGATCGTCGCGCGCAGCGTCTGATGGCGGGGGAGTGCCTTATTGCCGCCCGTCAGGAGCTTGAAGCGGTCATCGAGCTTGGAGCGGATCTGCTCCACCGTGAGCATCTTGATGCGGGCGGCTGCCAGTTCGATGGCCAGCGGCATCCCGTCCAGCCGACGGCAGATCTCGGCCACCGCGGGCGCCGTGGCCGCGGTGAGTGTGAACTCGCGCGCGGCCTGGGACGCTCGGTCGACGAACAGTCGGACCGCATCCGAGGCCTCGATCGCATGCAGGTCGGGTTGTGAGGCGGCGCTGGGCACGCCGAGCGATCGCAGGGCGAACACATGCTCGCCCGGGATTCCCAGGCCCTCGCGGCTGGTCACGATCAGGCGCAGTTCGCTGGTCGCGGACAGTAGCGCATCGGCCGCTTCGCTCGTGGCTGTGAGCAGGTGTTCGCAATTATCCAGCACCAGCAGTACGCGCTTGTCGCTCAGTTGTCGGCCAATGGTCTCCAGCACGGGCCGACCCACTTCGTCCTGCGTCCCGAGCACCGAGGCAAGCGTGACCGCGAGCCGGGACTCCTCGGAGACCGGGGCCAAATCCACCCAATACACTCCATCGGGGTGCGCCTCGAGCAGACTCTCGGCCAGCCGCATGCCGAGCCGGGTCTTGCCGCAGCCGCCGACGCCGGTCAGCGTAAGCAGGCGGGTCTCGCCCACCAGCCGCGCGCATTCCGCCAGTTCGCGCACGCGACCCACGAAACTCGTGCGTTGCCTAGGCAAGTTGGTGGGTACCACGCTCTCGTGTTGCCCAGGCGTGGGCGTGGGTGTGCGCGCGCCCGTGATCGCCATGGCCAGGGCCTCGGCGAATCGGCCCATGGTGGCGTAACGATCGGCCGGGAGCTTCGCCAACGATTTCTCGATCACGCGCTCCAGCGCTTCGGGAAAACCGGGGCGCGCGGAGCGCAATGGCGGCACGGGGTCATTCGCGTGCCGGGCCATGAGCGCGGAGATCGAGGCCGCGGTGAATGGCGGCTGCCCCGCCAGCATCTCATAGAGGACGCAGCCCAGACTGTACTGGTCGGCTCGCCCGTCGAGCGCAGCATCACCAGCGGACTGCTCGGGCGCCATGTAGAGCGGCGTGCCCAGCGTCATGCCCACGCTGGTCGCGACGCGCGTGCTGGCCTGCGTGATGGAGCCCATGTCGCGCGAGGTCGCGCGAGCGATGCCGAAGTCGGCCACCAGCGCGATGCCGTCGGAGAGCAGCACATTCTCGGGTTTCACATCTCGGTGCACCAGCCCCTGCGCGTGCGCATGCGCCAGGGCCCCGGAGATCTCGCGCGCCAGCCGTAGTGCTTCTTCGAGCGACAACTGTCGTTCACGGTCGATGCGGGCGCGCAGCGATTCGCCTGCCACGAAGGGCATCACATAATACAAGTGCCCTGCGGCTGCCCCAGAATCGAACAGGGGCAGGATGTGCGGGTGCGAAAGCCGAGCTGCGATCTCGATCTCGCGCAGGAAGCGGTCCTGACCAATGGCGGCCGCCAACTCGGGGTGCATGACTTTCACCGCGACCTTGCGACCATGCTTCAAGTCATCGGCCAGGAATACCGTGGCCATGCCACCCCGTCCCAGTTCCCCCTCGATGCGGTAGCGATCCGCGAGTGCAGTGGCGAGCTGGTCGATGAAGGAGGGCAATGCGGAGCTCCGTGCGGGAGGATGGGGAAAGTTGGCAGGCGGGAGGGCGGCGGGTGAATCTAACGAGTTCTTGGGAGTGCCGCCACACGTATCAACGGCGCGTTCGCGGCTGATCGCACCGTTACGCTAACATGGCCAGCGCCCGCTACCCGAACACGACCGATCGTTGCATC
>JANLOU010000127.1:0-1656 GCA_031366735.1 Candidatus Eiseniibacteriota bacterium | reverse complement strand
CGCATCCGACAGCAACTCGTATGCGGCAGTCCCCTCCCCAACAATCGTGAGGCTTCTGCAGCAATCCAACACCGCGCGAACAAGGGCGCGTTCCGGCGCATCAGCTCTCGCGCTAAGGGCCGAGCGCAACTCCTTCGCCTGAAGAAATAGATTCGCGCTCATCGCCGAATTGCCCTTGAGGTGGGATGTGCTGAACTGGTGCTGACGCTCGGAAGCACTCGTCCGAACATCAACATCTTCAAACTGACCCAAAAGTACTGAGTCAGTGACAAATCAGGCTCGAGGGCAGGCTGGGACTTGCCCCCTCCGTTACCATCTTGCGGATCGCCCAAGGCATCTATAACCGGCGGATCATCTGCCCCGTCGGACGGACGATCGGACCCGCCTCGCGAGCCGGTCGAGGCGCTGAACGCGATCGAGGTCGCCATGCTTGTGATGAGCGCCAGGGTGATGAGCGCGGTTCCCCACCTACGCAGATCCTTCATCGCAGGACTCCACTTGCTGTGTGCTCGACAAGCTCGGGAGCATCCGCCCCGGCAGCGGACGCGAGTGCGAGCACAGACAAAGCAGCCCCATGGCGGCGGTCTGCCGTCTTGGGGCGCAGCGTCGATTCACTGAAACGGTGGGGAGTGGGGGGCATGGTTGGTCTGGTCCGTTATCAGAGAAGTCTCCGGGCAACCCAGAAAACTTAGCCAAAGTTGTGACACGGATTCAACAAGAAATGATTGCGGTCCATCAGTTATTCTTGAAGTGGTACCTTTAAAGGCTCCGGATTGGGGCAGTTTGGCAGCCACTTATGGCTTTTTCTTGAATAGCGCCTCCAACTTAGCCCTCGCCTCCGCTGCCCGATCCTTCGCGACTCCAGCTCCCACCGCGAACGCGCTCTCCGTGAACTCGAAGTACTCACAGAAGTTACGCCGGGCCTTGTCGCTGACCAGCTCGGCTTCGGTTTCGCGGCACTCATTACTCGCGCGTAGGTCGTGATGCCGACAGTTACGGCAGCACCGCAGATCCGCCCCGCACTTCTCGCATTCGGCGTCGCGTGGGTAGGGCGCCTCGCGCGTCACGGGGGCGCCGCACGCTTGGCATTGCCGCAGTGCAGGGCTCATGGCGTTCGCTCACTGAGCGTCCAGCACCACCGCACCGCGTCGGTCGGCCCGCCCACCCTGCCGGCGGGGCTGCTTGTGTTCGGGTTGGAGCTCATCGGTTCCCCGCAATGAGGGAGGGCTGGCGATCGCAGGTGTGCTCGGCAGCCAAGGTGCCACGCGACCCGAGTTGACTGCAACGGGTTTGGTGGAGGGTTCGCCACGCGATGCCCCGCAGCGCATGACTGCCCATGATTGCGCATCACCCGGCAGCGCTCGCCATGGGAATAGTTCGGCGATATCGCTCCCGCGCAAGCCCCGACAACGCGAACCGCACGCGATCCTCGAGCGATGCGTCGGGCATGTCGTCGCACATCGCGGCGCCGCGCTTGGCTTCGTCCACGCGGAACCCCAACTGGCGCAACCACGGGATCACCTCGTCGCGGCGCGCGCGCTGCTCAACATGCCCCGGGGCATGTTCGATATGCGTTCCGGTCCGCTTCCGGTCCGCGCGCTTGCCGCCCTGCGCTCGGCCGTCCCGGCTCGTGCATCCTTGCGCGTCGCCGTCTTA
>JANLOU010000082.1:0-4686 GCA_031366735.1 Candidatus Eiseniibacteriota bacterium | reverse complement strand
GCGCGAAAGCGGTTTCGCCAACCGTTCGGTCGAGGAGATCGCCAAGGAACTGTTCTCGTATGGCGATGGCTGCACGATGAGCGCCAAGAAGGACGGCCTGGTCAACATCGGCGGCTTCCTCGCGCTCAACGACGACGACTGGTCGCGGCGCATCACCAACCTGCTCATCCTGATCGAAGGCTTTCCGACCTACGGCGGGCTCGCAGGCCGAGACCTCGAGGCCATCGCGCGGGGCCTGCACGAAGTGCTCAACGAGGACTATCTGGCATTCCGTATCGGTCAGGTGGCGCATCTGGGCGCGCTGCTCGATCAAGCGGGCGTCCCGATCGTCAAGCCAGTGGGTGGGCATGCGGTGTACATCGACGCCAAGCGCTTCATGCCGCACCTGACGCAGTCGCAGTTCCCGGGACAGGCGTTGGTCGTGGCGCTGTATCGCGAGTTCGGTATCCGCGCCGTGGAGGTGGGCTCGCTCATGTTCGCGGAGCCCGACGAGGTGACCGGCGAGATGAAGTACCCGCAACTCGAGCTGGTGCGGTTGGCGGTCCCGCGCCGCGTCTATACCACCGAACACATGCGCTATGTGGCCGAATCCGTCATCGAGTTGTATCAGGCTCGCGCGCAGCTCAAAGGGTTGCGGATCACCTACGAGGCTCCAGTGCTGCGTCACTTCACTGCGCGGCTCGAGGAATCGCCCGCGTGAAGGTGTGACGCCACCCGGGCTTGGTACCGCGCCGTCTCACTGCGCGCTGAGCGCCGCCAGGATGTCGTAGAGCCCGTGCACGATGATCGCGGTGGTGGTGTTGGTGCGCTGGCGGATGACACCGAGCGCCACGCCCAACAGTCCCACGGTGAGCACGCCGAACCATGTGTACTGCACATGGCCAGTGGCGAACAGCAGCGAGGAGAGCAATAGCCCGAGCCGCGGCTGCAGCGCGCCGCGCACGGTAATCTCCTCGCCAACGCCTGCGCTGATCCCGAGCACGATCGTGGCGCCAAGCGAGAGGTGCGCGGCGATCAGCTTGGTGACTTGCTCGTCCTCGAGCGCAAGGGCGGGGAAGTGGTGTGTCTCGATCCACTCCATGCCCGTGTTGACTCCGGCCACCGCCGCCAGGCCCACCGCAGCCCAGATCCAGTAGCGCGGCGTCATCGCAGTCAGCCCGAGCCGTTCGCGTGCCTCCCGCCAGTCGCGCTTCAAGCCCAGCCCAACGCCCGCCAACCCCAGCGCGACCAGGCCGATCATCTGCGCCACCAGACCCGCGGGAGTCACCAGATCACCCGATTGCGCGGACAGCGTTGCGATCAACTCGGGACGCAGCAGCGCAAAGACCGGGAACGCCAGGAACCCGATCGCCGTGACGCGCGCAGTCAGGCGTTCGGTGCGGTTCGGGTGGAGCGTGTGGAACAGCCAGCGGGCCACCGTGTCGGCCACAGGCCGGGCCGCAAGGGCCAGCACGAGCAGCGCCGCCACGCCACCACACGCCGCAGCGATGCGCTCGCGCGTGCCGGGCGCATCCTGCAGCGCGAATGCTGCCATGCCCGCCAGCATGAGCGATCCGAACAGGGGCAGGATGCCGCGCACGGTGGCGCGGAACACCGCGCCGAGCACCTGCCTGCGCGGCAGCGTGGCGCGCACCCAGTCGCGATAGGCAGGGGCGGCAGCCGCAGCGTCCGTGGCCTGCGCGAGCACGAACAGTCCCGCGATCGCGACCAGCAGCGCTCCCTCGCTCGAGCCGAGCAGCAGGAAGGCGGCGCCGCCCACGGCGAGCGTGATGAACCAGAGGAGCAGGCCGCGGCGCAGGCGAGCGCCAAGGACTGGGCCCTGGGGTGCGTCCTCGTGGGAGGAGGGCGGGGGGACTGCGTCGGCCGGCGCACCGGGAGTTTGATTCTGGTCCATGTCGCGGGCAGCATAGGCGCTCGTCTTCGGAGGGACCAATCGTGCAGGGAACAGTCTTGTTCTTCGCGCAGGTGCGCGAGCAGATGGGGGCAGCGTCGGCGGCGTGGGAACTGCCGCAGGGGAGTTGCGTGCAGGATCTCCTGACCTCGCTCGAGGCATCGCATCCCGGCATCCGGGCGCTGCGTCCGCATCTGGCCGTCGCCATGAATGGCGAACTGGTTCGCGGGGACACGGAACTGGTTCAAGGCGCCGAGATGGCGCTGCTCCCGCCGGTGAGCGGGGGCTGAGCGGCATGGCCGAGCTGACGCCGGGCGAAATCGATCATGCCGCGCTCATGGCGCGTGCAACGCGCGCCGACTGCGGCGCGGTGGTCCTGTTCCTGGGCACCACGCGCGACCACCACGATGGCCGTCGCGTGCTGCGCCTGGCCTATGAGGCATACGAGCCCATGGCGTTGGAGGTGCTCGCGCAATTGGAACGCGAGGCCTGCGAGCGATTCAACGCGTCGTACTGCGAAGTGACACACCGGCTGGGCGAGGTGCCGCCCTGCGAGGCGAGTGTTGTGGTGGTGGTGAGCGCAGCGCACCGCGGCGCGGCCTACGACGCCAGCCGGTGGGTGATGGACCAGCTCAAGGCACGGGCGCCGATCTGGAAGCAGGAGAGATTCGCAGGCGGTGGTTCGCAGTGGGTGCACGGAACGCCACTTCGCGACTGATCCCGCGTCGTCACGAACCCCGAGCGAGCGTCGCCTCTTCGCGCACCCCGGCATCGTCATCCGAAGCGGCGGAATGCCGCAGCCCCTGATCGATTCCCGCACGCAGCGTGGCTTCGAGCGCGCGGTCCGTGGCGATCTCCCCCAGCGCCCACGCAGCGTGCCCTCGCACCACCGGCGCTTCGTCCTCCGCCAGCCGGCGCAGGAGCGGTGCAATCGCACCTTGCTGACGCCGATTACCCAGCGCCACGCAGACATTGCGCACGAAGCCTGCGCGGTCGGCGCGACGGATCGGGCTGTCGGCGAACAGCGTGCGGAATGTGGATTCGTCCAGCTCGAGGAAGCGCTCCAACGACCAACCCTCGAGCGCGCGCGCGTGCAAGCGGGCCTCGCGCGCGGGGGGCGCGAAGCGATTCCACGGACACGCGTCCTGACACAGGTCGCAGCCAAAGATCCAATCCCCGACCGCGCGACGCAGCTCGCGTGGGATCGCGCCTTTGTGCTCGATCGTCAGATAGGAGATGCACCGACGCGCGTCGACTTGATACGGCGCGACGATGGCGAGCGTCGGGCAGGCCTGGATGCACCGCGTGCAGGTCCCGCAGTGCTCGTGCGCGAGCGGGGCGTCGGGCTCGAGTTCGCGGTCGATTAGCACCTCGCCCAGCAGGAAGCCCGATCCGAGCGTGCGCGACAAGAGTCCGGAGTGTTTGCCGATCCATCCGAGCCCCGCTCGTTCGGCCCAGCCCCGCTCCAGGATCGCGCCAGTATCTGAATACCACAACGAACCCGAGCCGGGGAACAACACGGTACGGATCCAGCATTCGAGCGCGTACAACTTGTCCTTCATGATCGAGTGGTAGTCCTCGCCCGCGGCATAACGGGCGATCCGCCCAAGCCGTTCGGTGAGGGCTTCGTCGCGCTCGGGGGGATAGCACAGCGCCACACAGAGCACCGCGCGGATCTCCCGCAGCAGCAGTTCGGGATGTTCTCGACGCTGGCGATGCTTGTCATTGGCGAGCCAGCGCATCTCGCCATGGCGACCCGCCGCGAGCCACGCTTCGTAGTGCGCCTGCGCCTCGAGCGGGGAGACACTCGTCACGCCCACGGCATCGAAACCCAACGCCAGCGCACGGGCCTTGAGTTGCGCGGTGGGGCTTGCAGTCATCCCGCGCGATTCAGAGTGTGGAGTCGGCGGCGGCGCTGCCAAGCGGCTTGGCTCCGGGTTTGCGCACACCGCCCCGCCCCGGGCCGCGGCCCTTCACGGCGATCGTGTCGCGCGGCGCGGGTGGCAGCGGCTTGAAGCGCGCGCTGTCGCGCAGCGCGGTCGCTGCGGCGATCGAATCGGTCCGGACGGGACCGCCATCGGGTGCGACCACGGGCGGTTTCGCCGGCGGCTCGCGCCAGACCGGTGGGCGGGGCTTGCCACCCGGCGCGGGCTTGGGCGCGACGCCGTGTTCGCGCCACCCACGCCATTCCCGCTCCGCCTGCGCGAACAGCCGATTGCTGCGCAGGAGCAGCGCGGTGCCATCATCGTGAACCGCGCGGGGCAGTTCGAGCTTGGCCGGAGGCGGCAGGTCCCGTGCCGGCGCCATCCCGCCCGCGCGCTGCACGAACAACGGATCGGGTCCCAGGTTGAACGAGACGCCGTCAGAATGCCCGACTCGCAGGATCTGCCGCAGCGGATCACTCGTGCGCGATAAGCCGTTCACGAATGTCGCGCGCATACTTTCGTCGGCTCGACCGAACTGGGTCGCGCTCGCGTACACGAACACGCCACCCGGGATGTCGGCATAGCGGTCGTATTCGATCGGGGAGAGCGGCGCCCAACCGATCCAGTCGCCGACCGAGACCCATGCGACCCACGCCGGACCCCATTCGACGCCTGGTTGCCAGACCCAGCCCTGGAAGTCATCGTGGAACCAAGTGCCATAGTGGTAGGTCAGCCAGCCAAAGGGTTCATCCGAGTTCCAGACCCAGCCGAACACATCCGAGGGCTCCCACCAGCCCTGGGCGTAGGGGCGCCAGGCCACCGTGTTCACATCGGGGCGGAAGACGTAGCCGTACGGTTCGATCAGCACCC
>JANLOU010000069.1:0-5071 GCA_031366735.1 Candidatus Eiseniibacteriota bacterium | reverse complement strand
CACTGCGGCCATCCCATGGCCGCAGGGACCGGTCGCCAAGATCACCATCGAACGCACCAAGTGACGAAAGTCGGACCGTCCAGCTCCGCCTGACAAGTGAACGCGACACTCCGGACGGGGCTCCATGCCAATGATGGCGATGGTCCCGCCGGCCCTCAAGCGCCGCCGGAGCCTGCCGAGACTGCGGGTGAGCTTCCCCCACGACTCTCGCGCCCGCTCCAGCCCCGGGACTCCCGACCATGTCCGCACTGCCCCGCGTCCATCACGCCCTCACGGATCTGTTGGTGGACGCCGGTGTCGTCACCCCTTCGCAGGTTCAGGCCGGGTTGTTGCGACAGCATGAGACCGGCCTGCGCATCGGCGAGACGCTGGTCGAGATCGGCGCTGCGACCGAAGAGGACATTGGTTGGGCGCTCGCGCAGCAGCTCGGGATGCCGCTCGTGGATCTGCAGGGCGGCATGCTCGATGCCGAGTTGATCGACAGCTTTCCCGCGGGGCTTCTCTCGCGGCTCCAAGCCGTGCCGCTGCTGCGCTCCGACGAAGGCCTCTCGGTCGCACTCTCGGACCCCACCGACCGTCAGGCGATCGCGCATCTGGAACTACTCGCCGAGTGCCCGGTGCTCCCCAGTGTGGCCACCCCGACGGCCATCCGCCGCGTGTTGGCGCCGCGTTTGGGTGCGCACGCGGGTGCGGTTTCTGCACGGAGCGATGTCGAGCCCGCGGGTGGGTTCGTGGTATGGGACCGCTCGGGCGCCAGCTTCCTGCACTACCAACTGCACGCCGCGCAGTGCGCGCACGCGACTGCCATTCACCTGCTGCCCGATGCGGCTGGGGTGCGCGTCTATCAGCGCCTGGCGTCGGGCATGAAGTTCATCGCGCACGAATCGCACGAGACTTTCGAGGGGCTGTTGACGCAACTCGAGATTCTCGGGGTACCGGTGGGCGCCATCGGGAATGACCTGCATCGCGAGGTGCGTGCCGAGTTCTCGCACGGCACAGGCACGATCCGCCTGGAGATCGCGCTGCTGCATGTGGGCGACGCCACCATGGTCACGCTGCGATTGCCACCGGCCGCGGGCGTGCCCGAGACACTCGAACAACTCGGACTCGATCCCGTCGACCTCGCCTGCATCCGCGAGGTGCTCCATCGCGACGCCGGGGTGGTGCTGGTCAACGGACCGGCAGCCGCGGGTACGAGTGCCACTCTGGCCTGCTTGTTCAACGAGTCGCTGGGAGAGGGCCGCATGGCGATCGTGTTCGGCGAGGTGCCCAGGGTGGGCCCCGCGAATGATCGAGTGCTCGTGCTGTCCTCCGCGCAGGCGCGCGCGGATTGGGAGACCATTGTCAACGCCCATGATCCCGATGTGGTCGTGTTCGATGAGCTCTCGCCCGAAGCCTGCCTCGGTACGCTCGCGGCCAGTGCCGGCATGGGCCGCATGATCCTTGCGTGCAGCAGCTGGGGCGACACATTCGCGCTGCTCGAGCACGCTTCCGCACATGCGCACATGCGCACGACGCTGGCGAGCCGGCTGCAGCTGGTATTGCAGCAACGGTTGCTGCCAGCGCCCGCGCCGGATGCCGTGCCGCGCCCGCGTTTCGAGGTGCTGGTGATCTCGGATGCGTTGCGCGAGGCGATTCGGGCCAAGGCCTCGGCTCGCGAACTGCAGACGCTGGCCGAGGCTGGGGGCTTCCGCTCGCTCTCCGAGCTGCTCGCCGCCGAGCTGCAAGCCGGAACGCTCGACGCGGCTGCGGTCGCGCGCGCAAGGATGGCCTGAGCATGTCGCTCGACTTGACGGCCATCATGTCGTTCGCCTGCGATCAGGGCGCTTCGGATGTGCACATTGCGCCCGACCTGCCGCCCATCCTGCGCATTCGTGGCGAAACGGTGCGGCTCGAGATGCGCGAGTTGTCGCCCGAGGAGACGCATGCAGCGATCTACGACATGCTCAACGACGACCAGAAGCGCATCTTCGAGGAGTTCCGCGATCTCGACTTTGCGCTCGAGATCCCGGGGCTCAGTCGCTTCCGCGCCAATGTGCTCATGGGGCGCCGCGGGGTGCAGGCTGTGTTCCGCTTGGTGCCCAACTTGGTCAAGACGCTCGAGGAACTGGGCATGCCGCCGGTGTTGCAGCAACTCGCGTCCAAAGAAAAAGGGCTCGTGGTGGTGACCGGCCCGACCGGCTCGGGCAAGTCCACCACGCTCGCCGCGATGGTCAACTGGATCAACGAGAACGAACGCGGCCACATCCTCACCATCGAGGACCCGATCGAGTTCGTGCACCCGTCCAAGAAGTGCCTCGTCACGCAACGTGAAGTGGGCCCGCACACGCGGTCGTTCACAAGCGCCTTGCGCGCGGCGCTGCGCGAGGATCCCGATGTGATCCTCGTGGGTGAGCTGCGCGACCTCGAGACCACCCAGCTCGCGATCACCGCTGCCGAGACCGGGCACTTGGTGTTCGCCACGCTGCACACCAACTCGGCGTCCAAGACGATCGACCGCATCATCGATATCTTCCCCTCGGCGCAGCAGGCGCAGGTGCGCACGATGCTGTCCGAGTCCATCGAAGGCGTGGTCGCGCAGACGCTGCTGCCCTCCAAGGACGGCAAGGGCCGAGTTGCCGCGCTCGAAGTACTGGTCGGAGTGCCGGCGCTGCGCAATCTGATCCGCGAGGATAAGACCATGCAGATCCTGTCGGTCATCCAGACCGGCGCGCAGCATGGCATGGTGAGTCTGGATCAGTCGCTGCGTGATCTGGTCATGGCGGGCAAGCTCTCGCGCGAAGTGGCGATGACCAAGTCGTCCAACCCGCGACTGTTCGAAACCGCGGCCGGCACTCCTCATCCCACGCAGCCCGCAATCACCTCGGCCCCGAGTGCGGGACGCGTGACACCGCCGGTACGACCGGCGCCCGCTGCTCCCGAGCTGCCAGCCAAGAAGGGCCTGTTCGGGCTCTAGAGCACCTCAGCGCACCAGACACATTCGCCGGGTGAGCGTTCCCTGCGGCGCTCGGATGCGCACCAGATACATCCCGATCGGCAGCGAGGGCGGCAGATCCAGGCGGGTGTCCTGCTCCCCGGCTTCGAGTCGTTCGTGTTGGTGATGCACCACCCGACCACTGATATCGAGGATCTCGATCTCCGACTCGCCCGCGGTCGGTGCGAGCCAGCGAAGCGAGAAGTGACCATCGCTCGGGTTGGGGCTCAGCTCACGGATCGCGAAAGCGACTGCATCGGGAACGCGGACCAGGACTTCGGGGGTCGCCCTCGTCCCGGACGGGCCCGTGATCTGCAACCGGTACGCATAACTCGAACCCGTCGAAGACTCCGCCCACGAACAGGCGCCCGCCCGCATAGGTGGCGGCGTAGATCCGATCCGAGGTGTAGATCGGAAGGGTCGCCAGAGGCGCACCCGAAGCGAGGTCAGCCCACACGACCGAAGGAATCGGCGGGAACGTGAGGTAGTTCGTATTCGTGGCGACCAACATGCCGCCCACCAGTGGCGCCATGAACTGCACATCGAACGGTGCGCGGGGGTCCCACGGCAAGAGAGAGCGATCGGTCAACGAGAACGCTGCTCCGCCGAAGGTGCCGGCGATATACAGGTTCGCGCCACTCCTCACCATGCAGCGGACATCGCCCGAGACGTTCGGACGCCAGGTGGTGAGGGCGCCGGTGACGGCATCGACCTCCGCGAAGTTCGGCTGCCGGATCCCGCCGACATTGAGGAAGCCGCCACCGATATAGACGTATGGCCCCACTCGGTGCAGCGCCGAGATCTTGGCGCCACCGAAGGTGGTGTTCGGATTCCACGCCGTGACGGCGCCTGTCTTTAGATCGAACGCGCAGCCATGCTCTCGGGCGAGTCCCTGCGCGAGCGAGAACTCACCCCCGGCGTAGAGCGTGTCGTGGACCACATCGATCGCGAAGACACCGCTGTAACCGTAGAGCTGGACATTGAGTCCGGGATCCCACGGCGAGAGCGCGCCGGAGCCGCGTTCGAACAGGGCGATGCCGGTGTGGGGTGTCGACGGAGCGCCCAGGTCGGGGGAGACGAAAGTGAATGAGCCGAATACGATCACCGAGCCGCCATGAAGCTGGATGCCACGGACGGGGCCGCTCACGCTCGGTTTCCAATCCAACAGTTCGCCGGTCGAGATCCGCACGGCTGCCAGACTCGAGCGTTGCAGGTAGGGAGTGGGAGAGCCCACAGGCGCGGAGACCCAGTTGAAGTAGCCGCCCACGTACAGGGTGTCTCCGACCGCGAGGGTGGCGAACACCGGGCCGCTGAACTCCGGGAAGCGCGCGTCGGGCTTGGGCAGGGGAGCGATCGGCAGGCGGAGCGGGCGGAATGGCACCGAGACCACCACGCCAACTCCACCCACACCGATGGCCAGACCTTCATTGAACGATGGTGGCGGAGCCCAGCCGCCCGAGCGGCCAGTCGTTCGGTCCAGGCGCGCCACCGAGGGGCGGTTCGCACCTCCGGAGAATCCGAGCGCACCACTGGCGTAGACCGCGGTCGGCGTCACCGCGAGAGACTTGACCACGCCTGCCATCGGGTCCCATGCGGTCACCGAGTTATCGGATAGGTTCACCGCCGCGATGCCGACGCGATCCCGGCCCCCGATCCGCGTGAAGCCACCGCCCACGAACAACTCGTTGCCGTCGATCGCAATCGAGGTGACGTACGCGTTGGGTCCCGGCATATTGCGCGTGTACCTGCCCGTCGTTGGGCTGAGCGCGAACACTCCGAACTCGCCCGCTGCGAAGAGTTCCGTGTCTCGAACCGCGAATGAGTAGCATTGGAGCGCGCTGGGCGGGAAATAGGGCAGCACTGCTCCCGAGGTCGCATCGAGCGCGGCAACGCTTTGATGACTTTCGCCGTTCACTTTAAAGAACGCTCCACCGATGAAGACGCGATTGCCGATCCGAGTGATCGCCGCGACCTGCGCGTCGGCGTTGGGCGCCCACGCGGTGGGGGCACCGGTGTTCCTCGAGACAGCTGCCACTCGCGTGCGAGTCAGCCCGCCGACCGTGGTGAATGCTCCGCCCAGGTACAGGCCTCCTTGGC
>JANLOU010000563.1:0-8507 GCA_031366735.1 Candidatus Eiseniibacteriota bacterium | reverse complement strand
CGCGCGGTAGGTGCGGGTGATGTCGGCGGTGTAGCGTCCGACCTCGGCGCCGGCATCGATGAGCACCACCTCGCCCGGGCGGATGACGCGATCACTGGGGGAGAAGTGCAGCACGGCGCTGTTGCTGCCAGCGCCCACGATGGTGCCATATCCCGTGCGGTCCCCGCCGTGGCGGAAGAACTCGGCTTCAAGCTCGATCTGAAGTCGGCGCTCGCTCATGCCCGGATGGACGAGCGAGCGAGCGGCGGCGAACCCCGCGATCGAGGCAGCGCACGCCAGGCGCATGCGCGCGAGCTCGCTGGCGTCCTTGGGGCGGCGCGCGTGCAACAGCAGTTCGCGGAGTTGGAGCGCGCGCATGTCGTCGCTGGCGAAGTGCGCGCCAAGCTTCACGAGGGTGCGGCCGCGTCGTGCCTCGAGCCATGCCGGCAGGCTTTCGCGGGGAGTGCCCGGGGCGTCGCCCCGGCCCTCCCAGATGCGCTCGGCGAGCGTGGTCTGAGGCACGAAGTCAATCCACCCCTCGCGGGGGTCGAAGGCCAGGACGGAACCCGGTGACTCATGCTCGGCCAGGTAGAAGTATTCCGCGTGCGCCAGGAAGGGATAGGTCTGATCCGCGCCGCCGGGAATGGGCACGGGATCCCCCGCGCCAATCAGTACGATCTCGTCGGTGAGGTCCCATGCGGCGGCAACGCGTTCACGACGGCGTGCGAGGTCGGTCAGCATAGGCGCTACTCTACGCCGTCAGTCGGGTCGCGTTCCAGTCGTACCCCAGCCTGCTCAGGCGGCGGCGCGTTCCTGCGCTTCGAGCGGCAGGAGGATGGTGAATACGCTGCCTTTGCCCAACACACTCACGATCTGCAGTTCGCCGCCGTGTGCTTCCACGATTCCGCGCGCAAGCGGCAGCCCCAGACCCAAGCCGTGCGAACCGTGTTCGAGTCCGGACGCTGAGCGATGGTGTTGGCTGTCCTGGGTCGCATTACCGTGCGATCGCAGCGCCGCGAGTTGTTCCGCGGGGATGCCGTCCCCTTCGTCGATGACCGCAATGCGGAGCGTGTCTCCCGCGACGCCTGCCCGCACCCGGACGCAGCCACCATCCGGCGTGAAGCGCACGCCATTGCCGACCAGATGCATGATGGCCTGGGACATCCGACTCGCGTCCACTGCAATCTGCCGCTTGTCATCATCCAGCTCGGATTCGATCCGCACCGCGCGACCCGCGCCGGCCGCGCGCGCGAGACCGAGTGCTGCCCGGATCACGGCCCCCAGTGGCTGGGGTTGGATGTCGAGCGCGATTCGTTCGCTCTTGAGCTCAGCAATCTGCGTGGCGCTCTCGGCCACGCGGGTCAGCCGGCCGAGGTGGTCCCGCATTGCGTCCAGCAACTTGTGCTGCTGAGGGGTGAGCGCGCCGGCTTTCGGATTGGACAGGAGGTCGAGGCATCCGTGGATGACGCTGATCGGGGTGCGCAACTCGTGCGAGGCGATGTGGATGAACTCACTCTTGAGTCGGGTCGCCTGTTCCAGACTCCCGACATAGGCCTGCTCGCGCTGGCGCATGTCGGAGAACTGCTTCGCGAGATACCCCAACTCGTCCCGGCGGTGGACATCCAGCGGGTGATCATAGTTGCCCGCCTGCATCTCGCGCGCGCCCCGCACGAGCCGGTGGATGGGTCCGAGGATCTGGCTGCTCAGGAGCCAGCCGCCGACGAGCGCGAGGATGAGTGCGACAGCGGCGATCGCGAGCAGGTCGCGTCGCATCGCATTCGCGAATGAGACTTCGGGGTCGAACGAGCGTTGCAGCACATAGAACTGCGTTCCGTTGCGGGGAGTACCCGGGATGCGCCGGACCAAGGTGAGGAACTCGCGCGAGCCCGTTCCCACGCGCAGGATCCCCAAGCGGTGGATCGCGGTGTTCGGGCCCAGGTGGAGTTCGGCGAGTTGGGTCGCGAGGGCCCTGCGATCCACGGAATCCGAGAGGGTCGTTCCGGTGGTGCGCGCGCCATTGAGGAAGGTCACTTCACAGCGCATCTGGTTCCGCAGTTCACTCGCGAGGCGTGGCCCGATGGTGGCCCCCAGCAAGAGCACTCCGACCACCCGCCCGTCGCCGCGCACGGGCGTCGCCACGACTTGGTAATGCGCCCGATCCTCGATCAGCACTCCTTGCGCGACCTGCCCCGCGAGGGCTTGGCGCACCAACGCGTCGCGAGCCAAGGCGGAGGAGTGATCCTCGCCCGTCGAGGCGAGAACCCGCCCTTGCCGGTCCAGCACCTCGAACAAGTCCGTCTCGGTGATGGCGTTGAAATCGTGCGCGGTCACTTTCACCGAATTCGTGAACCGGCGGTCGCGCTGAGAGACGCCCAGCATGAGCAGCGAGGAGAAGCGCGGATCCTGCGCGACGACCCGCGCTCCGCCGAGCAGCGCCCGCGAGCGGGTGGCGAGCATGCCTTCAAAGACCGCCACGGAATGGTCGAGGTTCTCGTGCAGGCTGGAGTCGTCGACATGTTGGGCAACATCCCGGTGCACCGTGAACAGGGCCGCGGCGCCAAGCAGCAGTGGCGCCAGAGCGGTCAGGAAGAGGATGCGCCAACGGAGCGATTGGTGCATGTCAGAATCGCAGGCTCACGCTCGTGTTGCCCTTGCGCGTCACTTCGACTTCGCGCTCCAGTTCCCCACGCTGAGGATGCCACGCGCGCACGGTGTAACGCCCCGGCGGTAGCTTGGGGAGTGAGAACCGGCCCAGCGAATCGGGGCGGGAGAACGCGTGGTTCGGCGTCACCACCACGAAGCCGAGCATCTCGGGGTAGAGCGCGCTGTGCAGATTGATCACGCCACCCTGCGGGAATCCCACCGTGTCGCGACGACCCGGGGCGTGGATGCCGAGATCGAATCGTTTCGCGGCCGAAACACTGAATGTGCTGTGGTAGACGCGGTCCGCATTGCGGATCTCGATCCTCCCACCGGCAGGCACCGCCAGTACGCGCGGGAGGAATTTCTGGTCGGTCTGCAGCACTGTGGGAACCAACTCCGACTTGGCCCGCTGCCAGAACCAACGGCGTCCCGGGCGAGAGAGTTTCAGTTCGGCCGCCTCGGGGATCTTCTCGATCCACACCACGGCATCCGTCACGCCCCGTTGCGCGCGCACTTGCCGGCTCCCAGGCGTCGGTCGTGCGGCTGCCGCTTGAGCATCGCGACTCATCCACACGGTACCCTCCACCGCGCCCGCATGGCTGCGCACCGCGGGTAGGGCCGCCAAGGCCATGAACATCATTACAAGGAGCCGGCGCTTGGGGCGCATGTCGGCAGGTCTCCGGGGTCGGTCCGTTCAAGGTCGTGCAGGATGCACGAACCCATGCCGGGTATCGGCAGGCGCTCGCGCAAGGTCCACCTTATAGAGCGGTGCAGTCACTTGCCCGCGGCAGAACCGTATCGAGGCGGGAATCATCGAACCACCACACACTGCCCAAAGGAGTTACCCGATGGACGAGTTGCGCACCGCCACATTCGCAGGGGGATGCTTCTGGTGCCTGGAAGCCGTGTTCGAACGGCTCAAGGGGGTGCGCCAGGTGGTCTCCGGCTACACGGGGGGGAATGACCACGCCCCGGACTATCGCAAAGTGTGCAGCGGCCAGACGGGGCACGCCGAGGCGGTCCAGGTCACATTCGACCCTTCGTTGATCGGGTTCGGGGATCTGCTGCGCGTGTTCTTCGCATTCCACGACCCGACCACGCAGGACCGTCAGGGCCCGGACATCGGAACTCAGTACCGCTCGGCCATCTTCTTCGATTCGCCCGAGCAGGAAGTCGTCGCGCGTCAGGTCATCGCTTCGCTCACCGAGGGCCATGTCTTCGCGCGCCCCATCGTCACCCAGGTCGCACCGCTGACGCAGTTCCATGTGGCTGAGGCCGACCATCAGGGTTACTACCAGCGCAATCCCGAACAGGCTTACTGTCAGGCCATGATCGCGCCCAAGGTTGCCAAGCTGCGCGCCCAGCTTGGCGAACTGCTGGCGCAGGACGGGTAGGCGCGAGGCTGCGGCGCACTCCGGGCCTCGGTCACCACCGCTGCGCCGGTGGAGCGGAATGCCCCGTTTGGATGGTTGCAGTTGCAATCATCGGGTGGGTCCCTAGTGTGCTCCCCTCGACCGAACGCCGGAGTCCACCCCTCGAGGAGCCCGCATGCCCCACCTGTACTCGAGCGGTACCCGCCGGGTCATCGCAGCCCTGGCGCTGTGGGCGGTCGTGGTCACCGGGTGCTCCACGCCTAAGAAGCCGAGGCCTGCGCGAGTCCCCGTGACGGTCGCAATGGCGGAGCTGCGAACCGTCCCGCTCGAACTGGCTGCCGTCGGAACCGTCGAACCCTTGGCGTTTGCCACCGTGCACGCACAAGTGGGCGGGATCGTCACCGCCATCCGCTTTCGCGAAGGAGACGAGGTGCGTGCGGGACAGACGCTGTTCCAGTTGGATCGCACCACCTTCGAAGCGCTGCACGCGCGCGCGCGCGCCGCACTCGCGCGATCCCGCGCGCAGGCACGCTCGGCCCAGTTGGACGCCGATCGAGCGGGGTCGCTGTTCGCGCAACAACTCATCAGTTCCTCGGAGCACGATCAGAAGCGCGCGGCGGCCGACGCGGCTCGCGCGGGCGTACTCGCGGATTCCGCGGCGGCGCTCTCGGCCGCTCTCGACCTGGCGCACGCGAGCGTTCGCGCGCCCATCTCGGGTCGCACCGGCGAGCAACATGTCCATGTGGGCGATCTCGTGAAGGCGAACGCCACGGAACAGCCACTGGTCGAGATCCGCCAGGTCCAGCCCGTCCGCGTGCGTTTCATGGTGTCCGAGCGCGACTTGGCGCTGGTGCAGCGCGCTCCGCGCGGCGAGGCGCATGTGTGGGCGAGTCCCGTCGGCACGGATTCCACGCGGGCTTCGCACGGGCGGCTCGTGTTCGTCGATCAAGCGGTGGATCCGGCCTCGGGGACGGTGCTGCTCAAGGCGGAGTTCGCAAATGCGGATCGTCGCCTGTGGCCCGGCGGAACTGTGGATGTGCGGCTCGTCGCCGCTCAGGAGCGCGATGTCTGCGTGATTCCCGGGGCGGCCATCACTCGCGGCCAGCAGGGCACATTCGTCTTCGTTCTCGAAGCCGATACGACCGTGCGCCAACAGATGGTGGCCGTGCGGCGCATGGCCGGCGAGTTCGCGGTGATCGATTCCGGCATCGCGGTGGGCGATGTGGTCGTCACCGACGGACAGTTCCGGCTCTCGAAGGGTTCCAAGGTGCTGCTCCCGGAGCGCACTGCCCGCCAATCGGGGGGGGCGCAGGCGCCCTCCGGCAAGGCCCTGCGCCGATGAATCTCTCCGCGCCCTGGATCCGCAGACCGGTCATGACCACGCTGGTCATGACGGGCATCCTGCTGTTCGGGATGCTGGGCTATCGCCAGCTGCCCGTGAGCGATCTGCCGAATGTCGACTATCCGGTGATCACGGTCAGCTCGAGCCTGCCGGGGGCGAGCCCGGAGACCATGGCCTCTGCGGTGGCGACGCCGCTCGAGAAGGCATTCTCGACCATTGCCGGCGTCGAAGCCATGACCTCGACCAGTAGTCTCGGCGCCACGAATGTGACGCTGCAGTTCGGACTCGATCGCAGTATCGATGCCGCGGCGCAGGATGTGCAGGCGGCGATCAGCAAGACCCAGCGCCAATTGCCGCAGGGGATCCTGCCGCCCTCCTACCAGAAGGTGAACCCAGCCGACTCGCCCATCCTCTACATCGCGCTCACGGCCGAGGCACTGCCGCTGTCGCGCCTGGATGAGTACGCCCAGACTTTCCTGGCGCAGCGGATCTCGTCGGTCAAGGGTGTGGCACAGGTTTCGGTATTCGGTTCGCAGAAGTACGCGGTGCGCATCCAGCTTTCGCCCGATGCGCTCGCCGCCCGCGGCATCGGTATCGATCAAGTGACGGACGCGATCGGTCGCTGGAATGTGAATCTTCCCGCGGGAGTGCTGTGGGGACGCGACAAGGCGCAGACCTTGGATGCCGACGGACAACTGCGCAGCGCTGCGGAGTTCCGCGACCTAGTGGTGGCGCGGCCCCATGGCGCTGCGGTGCGGCTCGCCGATCTGGGCCGAGTGATCGACGATGTGCAGGATAACCGCGCCGCCAGTTGGTTCAATGGCACGCGCGCCATCATGCTCGCGGTGCAGCGCCAACCCGGCACCAACACCGTCGAGGTCTCGGACGGTGTGCGTGCGCTCATCGAAAAGCTGCGCCCGCAGCTGCCCGCCTCGGTGCATGTGAACCTGCTGTATGACCGGGCCGCGTCGATCCGTGAGAGCGTCCGCGATGTGCAGCTCACGCTGTTGCTCACGCTCGTTCTCGTCGTGCTCGTCATCTATCTGTTCCTGGGGAGCGTGCGGGCCACGCTCATCCCCAGTCTTGCGCTGCCCCTGTCGATCGTCGGGACGTTCGCGGCCATGAAGCAGCTGGGCTACAGCATCGACAACCTGTCGCTCATGGCCCTCACGCTCTCCGTTGGATTCGTGGTCGACGACGCGATCGTCATGCTGGAGAACATCGTCCGCCACCAGGAGCTGGGGGAGGACCGGAGCACGGCGGCGCTGCGGGGCTCGCGGGAGATCGGCTTCACGATCCTGTCCATGACCATCTCGCTCGTGGCGGTGTTCATCCCGGTGTTCTTCATGGGCGGGCTGCTCGGACGGCTGTTCCACGAGTTCGCAGTCACCATCACTGTCGCCATTCTCGTCTCGGGATTCGTCTCGCTGACGCTGACCCCGATGTTGTGCAGTCGGTTCCTGCGGTCCCAACATTCGGCCAAGCCACCGGGGCGATTCCAACGCGCGACCGAGTCCCAGTTCCAACGGTTACTCCTCGCCTACGAACGCAGCCTGCACGCAGTGATGCGACACCGGCGGGCCACGATGGTGTTCTCGGCGCTGGTGCTCGTGGTCATGGTGTGGATGTTCCAGATTGCGCCCAAGGGCTTCCTGCCGACCGACGACAACTCGCAGATCATGGGCACGACCGAGACGGCCGAGGGCACCTCGTTCGAAGCCATGGCGATCCATCAGAAGGCGTTGGCCGACCGACTCATGGGGCATCCCGCGATCGACGGATTCATGTCGTCCGTGGGATCGGGCGGTCCGGGCGGGACCGTCAACCAGGGGCGCCTGTTCATCCACTTGAAGCCGCGCCATGAGCGCCCGCCGATCGAGCAGGTCATCCGCGAAATGGCGCCGCGACTTGCGAGCGTGCCCGGGATCCGCGCCTTCCTGCAGAATCCTCCGTCCGTGCGCATCGGCGCGCGCACGGCGAAGAGCCTGTATCAGTTCACGCTGCAAGGTGCTGATCTTGCGGGGCTCTACGATGGCGCTCGCGCGCTGGAAGCCAAGTTGCGCCAGAGCCCCGAACTCGCGGATGTCACCAGCGATCTGCAGATCCGCAATCCGCAGGTGCGTGTGCGGATCGATCGGGACCGCGCCTCGGCGCTCGGTGTGACCGCGCAGCAGATCCAACAGGCGCTCTACGACGCCTACGGCTCGCGCCAGGTGAGTACGATCTATACCCCCGAGAATCAGTACTGGGTGCTGCTCGAGCTCATGCCGCAGTACCAGCGCGACCTGACCGCGCTGAAGCGGCTGATGGTCCGCTCGCAGAGCGGTACGCTCGTGCCGATCGGCTCCGTGGCCGAGCTCACCGAGGCACTCGGCCCCATGACCGTGAATCATGCCGGGCAGACTCCGGCCGTCACGCTTTCGTTCAACCTTGCCCCGGGCGTGTCACTCGGCCAGGGCGTCGCGGTGGTCGAGCACGCTGCGCGCAGCACGCTGCCGCCCAGCGTGAACACGAACTTCGCAGGCAACGCCCAGGTGTTCCAGGACAGCCAGCGCGGACTGCTCGCATTGTTGCTCGTGGCCGTACTGGTGATCTATCTGGTGCTCGGCGTGCTCTATGAAAGCTTCATCCACCCGCTCACGATCCTTTCGGGGCTCCCCTTCGCCGGCTTCGGCGCGTTGCTCACGCTGCTGTTGTTCCGCGTCGAGTTGGGGGTGTATGCATTCGTCGGGATCATCCTGCTGGTGGGGCTGGTGAAGAAGAACGCGATCATGATGATCGACTTCGCGCTCGAGGCCGAGCGAAAGGAAGGGAAGAGTGCGCAAGCCGCCATCCTCGAGGCGTGCGTGGTGCGGTTCCGGCCCATCATGATGACGACCATGGCGGCGCGGGTCGGGACACTTCCGATCGCCCTCGGCATCGGCGCGGGCGCGGAGTCGCGCCGACCGCTCGGGCTCGCCGTGGTGGGAGGGCTGGCGTTCTCGCAGGTCGTGACGCTGTATGTGACCCCGGTGCTCTATACCTACTTCGACCGCTTGCAGCGCCGTTTCGGTCGCGGCCGGGTCGCGGTGGGGTTGGGGGACCAGCACGGCGCCGCGCCGGCCGCGGTGGTCGCGAAGCCTTGAGCACGCTGCTGGGCTCGAATCGCCCCACCGCCGCGGACTTCCGCG
>JANLOU010000557.1:0-7078 GCA_031366735.1 Candidatus Eiseniibacteriota bacterium | reverse complement strand
AGGTGTTGTTCGAGCTGCCCCGCGAGGCCTCTACCCGATCCGGATCAGTGCTGGCGCTGAGAGTGTGAACGGGCGGCTCACGGTGCGCTGATGCCGCGGTGATTGGGAGCCCCACGAAACGGCCTGCTCGGCACTGTGTCGGGCAGGCCGGCTTCGCTCGTTGCGAGTCATTCCCCGGGCACGCCACAGCATCCCCAGGATGGCGCCGACAAAGGACACGCTGCACCGGCAGCTTCAACCCGGCCCCTGCGAGCCGCAGTTCAGCGCGTGAGGACGACCCGCGCGTTCGCCGCATAGTTGCCCTGGCGCAGCCGCAGCCAGTGCATGCCGGGTGCGAGCTGTGCGGACTCGGGCTGCCGGGCCGCGAGTGGTTCTGGCGTGAGCGGTATGCGCTGGGGCTCAACACCAGCGACGTCGCTGTGCCGATGCCGCCACAACGTCCAGGCGATCGCGCTCACGAGAACACGGTGCACATCACGCTCCCCTCTGGACCCTGTGTGCCGCCAGTCAGCCACGCGGGCCCTCGGGGTTCCAGTGCCACCAATTTCGTTTCGTTGGAGTAGGGCCCCCGCGCGGTAAGAGGAACGGCCCGCACACCGAAGTCCGGGGGCGGGCCGTTCATGGCAGGCGGAGTCACCGCGCTGCGGGTGGGGTGGGCGTATCGTCCGATGGGGGGCGCACCACGGACGAACTCACGAGCATCCCCAGGCCGGCCGCGATCGGGATCAGGCCCACCATCCAGACATTCTTCTCGCCCGCGACACCGTTCAGGAAGAACGCCAGCGCAACACCCACGAATGTGGTGATGATCCCGCCGATCATCAGGCCCTGACGCAGGCGTTCGGAGGCCACGCGCGGGTTGGTCAATACTCCGCGCTCGTCGTAGACGACCGAGGTCTGCATCTGCGCGATGACTTCGGGAGCGACGCCACGCTCAATCGCCGCGATGCGCTCGCGCTGGATCAGTTCCCATGTGCGCTGGACATGCATCATGCGGATGATGCCGGCCACGATGCCGCCGCTGATGGCCAGCAGCGGAATACTGAAGATGAACAGCGGGATGAAATCGGTCGGGTCGAAGTTGAACATGGGAGTCTCCTGAGGCTGCTTGCGGGCGGCGCCGGAATCGCCGGAAGGCTTGGCGGCTGCCCGCCGGGGAAGTGGTCTACATCCGCTTGGACGGCTGGCACCGATTCCGGGTTTCACCGGGCAGCCTTCAGGGTGCACTCTGCCTCCCTTGAAACCTGCCGACCCCCTCCACCCGTCCAAGGGAACGATGGCCCATACGCCCCCGTCCTCCCCAGATGCCGACCGACAGGCGGACGAGCGGAGGCTCATCGCGTCTGCGCAGGCGGGCGATGCATCCGCCTTCCGCGTGCTCGTCGAGCGTCACCAGTCCCGCGCCTACGCGCTGGCGTTGCGCATCACGCGCTCCGCCGCCGACGCCGAGGAGGTGGCGCAGGACGCGTTCGTGAAGGTGTGGGATGCGCTGCCCGGCTTTCGCGGGGATTCCAGTTTCTCGACATGGCTGCATCGGATCGTGGCGCGGCGCGCGATCGACCGAGCGGAGACGCTGCAGCGCCGTCGCAAGCGCGAGGCGCGTGAAGATGCAATGGGCGAACCGGCCGCGGCGACGCCGAGCGGCGACCGACTCGAGGCCGCACATTTGAAACGCATCATGGAACAGCAGCTGTCGAAAGCGCAGTATCTGGTGGTGACGCTCTTCTACTTCGAGGGGCATTCGGTGGAACAGGTGGCAGCGGTGCTCGAGATGAACGAGAACACGGTGAAGACCCACCTGTCGCGCGCGCGGGCGGTGCTGCGCGAGGCGTGGCTGGCAGTAGGCGGGGAGCCCGCATGAACTGTCTGGCGTTCGATCGGCTGCTCGACACGGGCGATCTTGCGGCGCTGCCGGACGATGCGCTCACGCATGCGGTGACCTGCGCGCGATGCGCCCGCGCGCTCGCTGTCGCTCGCTCGCTCGAGGCAGCGTTCGAGCGGCATCTGGCCGCGGCCGATGTCGCGGCGCCAGCAGGTCTCGCGGGTGCCGTGATGGCGCGCGTGAGCCTGCGCCAGCGCGCGTCCCGCGCCTCGTTCGTCGCCGACCTCACCCCTTGGTGGGTGGGAGTCGCGGCGCAGCCGAGCGCGGTTGGTGCGATGGTCATCGCCGCGTTGCTCACATGGCGCGGTCCGTGGCTGCTGGCCGCGACCCAGCGGGCGTTCGGCCCGGGCGGCGCGGCGTTCTCATTCGCGGCCGGGCCGCTGGCCACTGCCTCGCAGTGGACGCGCACGACCGTGCACGCGTTCGTGCCCTCCAGCGACGGCGACTGGACCACGGCCATCGCGATCGCGCTCTGCCTCTCGCCGCTCGCGCTGGTGGCGGGTTATGCGTTGTATCGGGCTGCCGAACGGCTGGTCGAGGGCCCGGTCCGGGCCTGAGCCCGGTCCCGCGGCCCCGTTGCACATCCTCCTGACGCTCGAGCGCGGGCCTTCGCGTATCCTCTGGGCTTCCGTCACCCGCCGGCCGGCCGCAGAGGAGACCCGCCCCCATGTCGCAGGAGACGCACGCCCCCAATCGGCTCGTGCACGAGAAGAGCCCCTACCTGCTGCAGCATGCGCACAACCCCGTGGGGTGGTACCCATGGGGCGAGGAGGCGTTCGAGAAGGCGCGCCGCGAGGATAAGCCGATCTTCCTGTCGATCGGCTACAGCACCTGCCATTGGTGCCATGTCATGGAGCGCGAGTCCTTCGAGGACACCGAAGTAGCCGCGCTTCTCGATGCGCACTTCGTGCCCGTCAAGGTGGACCGCGAAGAGCGCCCCGATGTCGACCGCCTGTACATGACCGCCATGCAGGCCATGGGGCTGGGCGGAGGCTGGCCGTTGAATGCGTTCCTCACACCGGCGCTCGAGCCCTTCCACGGCGGCACCTACTTTCCGCCGCGCACACGCAGTGGGCGCTTGGGGCTCGTCGAGTTGTTGTCGCGGGTGGCAGAGGCCTGGCGAACCGAGCGAGCCGCGATCGTCTCGAGCGGAGCGCAGGTGCTGGCGGCTCTGGGTTCGCTTGCCGAACCCGAGCGACTCGCGCTGTCGTACGAGCAACTCGCAAGCCAGGCCTATGCTTGGCTCGAGCGCTCCTACGATGCCGCAGCGGGTGGCTTCGGCAATGCGCCCAAGTTCCCGAGCACCGTGAATCTGGATTTCCTGTGGCGCTATTGGCAACGCCATCCCGAAGCGCATGGGGCCGCGCGGGTGATGGCCCTGAGGCAACTGGACGCCATGCAGGCGGGCGGCATCCACGACCAACTGGGTGGCGGGTTCCATCGCTACTCGACCGATCGCGAATGGCTCGTGCCGCACTTCGAGAAGATGCTCTACGATCAGGCGTTGATCGCCGGCGCATTCCTCGATGGCTACCGGGTGGTCGGCGAAGCACGCCATGCCGAAGCCGCGCGCGGGATCTTCGCCGCGGTTGCGCGCGACCTCACCTCTGCGGAAGGGGCGTTCTACTCGGCCGAAGACGCGGACAGCGAGGGCGAGGAGGGGCGCTTCTATGTGTGGGCGCTCGCTGAACTCGAGCGCGTGCTGGGCGCCGAGGACGCCGGGCTTGTGGCCGCGCGCTATGGCCTCACGCGCGAGGGCAACTTCGAACAGGGCACGAATATCCTGTACGAGGCACGCACGCTCGAGGCCGCTGCAACTGCGTGCGGGGTGACGGTTCCCGTTGCGCACGAGCGGCTCGAAGCGGCGCGCACGCGCCTGTTGGAGGTTCGCGCACAGCGTCCGCGCCCGTTGCGTGACGACAAAGTGATCACCGCTTGGAATGGCCTGATGATCGCAGCATGCGCTTACGGCGCGCGCGTTCTCGGCGAACCTGAGTTGGCGGAACGAGCGGCGCGGGCGGCGGAGTTCGTGTGGGAGCACCTGCGCGAAGGGGGCGGGGCGCCCGAGGGCGCACTGCTGCGGCGTTGGCGTTTGGGCGAAGCGGCTGGGGCCGGGCAACTCGACGACCATGCGTATTTCGCGCGGGGCTGCCTGGAGCTGCACGCGGCCACCCACGAACCGCGCTGGCTCGTCCGCGCGCTTGCGGTCACGAATGCCATGCTCGAGCGTTTCTGGGATGACGCCCTGGGGGCGTGCTTCGAGAGCCCTGCGGGTGATCCGCATGTCCGGGTGCGCATGAAGGATGGATTCGACGGCGCCGAGATGGCCGGCAATTCCGTGGCGGCCGAGGTGCTGGTGCGCCTTGCGGGGTTCACCGGGGACCCCCTGTTGGCCGAGAAAGCAGAAGCCACTTTCGCGTACCATGCACAGCGTTTGGCAGGCAGTGCCTGGGCGATGCCTCGCATGTTGGTGGCGATGGATCTGGCCGAGCATCCGCCGCGTCATGTGGTGATCGTGGGACAGCGGGAAGCTGCGGACACGCGCGCGTTGCTGGCGGTATGCAAACGCTTGAGTTTGTTCACGGACGAGCTCTTGTTGGTGGACGAACCCTCGCGGGCAAGTTGGCAGGTCGTGGCGCCGTTCGCTGCACAACTGCCCATGCTGGAGGGCCGGGCCACTGCTTATGTCTGCGTCGGTCGGTCGTGTCGACTCCCGGTCACGGATCCCGCGGCACTCGCCGACCAGTTGCGAACCACGACCCCGGTGGCGGGGGAGGAGAAATGATGAAGCGACTCGCGATCCTGATGGGCGTGGGGCTGAGCCTGCTCGCGCACTCCCCTCGCTTGGAGGCGCAGGCCACTCGACCGCCCGCAGCCGAGACGCTGGTCCACGCGAGCGCCCCGCCTCTCACGCTTGCGGCGGGCACGAGCGGCGTCCTCACGGTGACATTGCGCATCCTGCCGGGGTGGCACATCAACGCCAATCCGCCCGCGCTGGAGTACAACATCGCCACCGTCGTGGCGCTGCAACCGCAGGCGGGAGTGCGGCCCGGCAAGGTCGTGTACCCGGCGGGCAAGAGCCGCAAACTTTCGTTCGAGGATCAACCGCTGCTCGTGTACGACGAGAGCGCCGAAGTGCGCGTCCCGGTCACTATTGCGGCGACCGCCACGAACGGCACGCACACCTTGCGTGGCACGGTCGAATATCAAGGTTGCAACGATCAGGTCTGCCTCACGCCGACGGTCGTCCAGTTCACGGTGGATGTGACGGTCACAGGCGGCGCCGCTGCCGGGGGCCTGCTCGCCAGCCCGGACAGTGCTGCCGCAACCGACAGTACGCGCGCGCCGCCCGCGGACTCGGCCGTGGGAACCACGCCGAGCGGCAGCGACTTCCAGACGGGCCCGCCGCCCGGCAGCTCGGGCGCGGTGCAGCAGCGTCTGGAATCCGCGCTCACGCAGGGCGGGTTCGTGTGGTTCGCGCTGCTCTTCCTGCTCGGGCTGTCGCTCAACCTCACGCCGTGCGTGTTCCCCATGCTCGGCGTCACCGTCAGCATCTTCGGCGCGCGGCGCAAAGAGCCGCTCCCCAAGGTGCTCCTGCACGCCGTCGCCTATGTGCTTGGCATTGCGGTCATGTACTCGGCGCTCGGGGTGGTGGCCGCACTCACCGGCGGCCTGTTCGGCGCGGCATTGCAGAACCCGCTCGTCAATGTGGCGTTGGGCATCTTGCTCGTGGGGCTCTCGCTGTCCATGTTCGGCCTGTACGAACTGCAGCTTCCGGGTTGGGTGATGGATCGCCTGGGCGGCGCGAACACCACCTCGGTGCTGGGGATCTTCTTCTCGGGGCTGGGTGTGGGTGTGATCGCGGCGCCGTGTGTGGGTCCGGTGGTGGTGGGCGTGTTGGCGGTGGTCGCGCAGAAGGCCAGCGTGCCGTTCGGGTTCCAGACCATGTTCGCGCTGTCGATCGGACTGGGGTTCCCGTATCTGTTCCTCGCCGCATTCTCGAACTTGATCCAGAGCCTGCCGCGCTCCGGCGGCTGGATGGTGTGGGTGAAGAAGCTCTTCGGCGTGCTCCTGGCGACCATCGGGCTCAACTATGTGGCGATCGCGCTGGTGCCGAGCGTCGCGCCGTGGGTGGTGCCGGCAGCGCTGTTGTTGGGCGGCATGTATCTGGGGTTCATGGAGAAGAGCGCGAACGACCGCACGGGCTTCCGGCTCTTCAAGCGTTTCGGCGGCAGTCTGGCATTGGTGGCGGCGGTGATGCTGGTGCTGCAGATCACGGCGGCACATTCGCGCGGCATCGTGTTCCTGCCGTATTCCGAGCAAGCGGTCGAAGCGAGTCTGGCCAAGGGCCGCCCCGTGCTGCTCGACTTCTCGGCGAACTGGTGCGCGCCCTGCCACGAACTGGAACAGCAGACTTTTCCGGATCGACGCGTGCAGGCGCTGGCGGCCGGCTTCGACGCCTATGTCATCGATCTCACTCAGTTCAAATCGGTCGGGTCGGAACGCTCACGCCAGAAGTATGGCGTCACCGGGGTGCCCACGGTGATCTTCCTTGTGCCGGGCAAGGGCGAGGTCGCGGCGGCCCGAGTCGAGGGTTTCGTCCCGCCCGCAGTGTTCGTCGAACGCTTGCGACTCGCCGGCGCGCGCTGAGCAAGGCGAGGGGAGACACGCAGACGCCGGAGCGGGAGTGCCGCTCCGGCGTCCTGTCACTGCGCTACGGATCGGTTCAGTGCGACTTGAAGCTCCAGCCCGCCAGAACCTTGAAGTCGGGCGAACGGCTGTTGAGTCCCAGTTTCAGTTCGGCGAAGAAGCGGCTGCCACTCTTGGTGGGCACATCCGCTCCGAGGATGAAGTGCCCGCCGCCCTCGGTGGCGCTGGCATCGCCGTACGGCCCGTTGTTGTCGAACTGATAGAAGTGGAGCCCGACGCCAGCGCCCGCATAGGGCTGCCAGGTCGAGCCCGTGACATCGAACCGGTAGTGGAAGTCGCCGTTGAGCGAGACGACCGTCAGATTGTCGCCGAAGCCCAGGTCGATACCCGGAACGAAGTCCAACTGCGGCGCCACATCACCGAACTGCCAGTGGGCGCCAACGACGATCTGGTCCGGGCCCGAGCTGAAGCCCAGGTGGGGGCCGAACGCGGAGAAGGCGTGGGCCGAAGTGGGAGCGACGAGCGCGATGATCATGGCGACGAGCG
>JANLOU010000554.1:0-12528 GCA_031366735.1 Candidatus Eiseniibacteriota bacterium | reverse complement strand
ACGACCTACGACTTTTTCACCATATTTCGTGGGCAGAAACGACATACGAAAATCAATATCACGTCCTGCCATCTTGATTCGAATACGACCGTCCTGGGGCAAGCGGCGTTCAGAAATATCCAGATGCGCCATGATCTTGAGCCGAGATGTGATCGCCGCCTTGAACTTGTACGGCGGCGCCATCATCTCCTGCAGCGCGCCGTCGATGCGGAATCGCACGCGCATGGTCTTCTCATAGGGCTCGATGTGGATATCCGAGGCTCCCTTGCGCACGGCATCGGCGATCAGCGAGTTGACGAGCTTGACGATGGGGGCATCATTGACCTGCCCCAACCCGGCTTCATTCTCGGCCTGCTGCTCGTCCTCCTCGACGACATCGAGGTCCTCCTCCATGCCCTTCATCACATCGGCCATGGTGCCGGCCGAATCGTAGGCGCGGTCCAGGGCCTTCTTGATCGCAGCTTCGGAGGCGACATGCGGCTCGACTTCGTAGCCGGTGATGAACTTGATGTCATCCAAGGCGAAGATGTTGGAGGGGTTCGCCATGGCAACGATGAGCTTGCGACCACTCTTGGACACGGGGAGCGCCATGAACTTGGTGGCGACATCACCCGGGATGAGCTTGGTCAGCCCCGGATCCGGCTCGAAGGACTTGAGGTCGATCGCCGGGCAGTTGTACAGCTTGGAGAGGAAGTCGAGGAGAGAAGCCTCGGTCAGCGCGCCGATCTTGACGAGATTGCCCACAATGGTGCCGCCAGCGGTCTTCTGCTGGAGCGCAGCCTTGGTGAGGGCATTCTCGTCGACCATTTGCGCGTCGAGGAGTTTCTGTCCGATGTCTTCGACCACGGTTCATCCTCATGCGGTGAGGCGTGGACAAGGAGACGAGCCTGCGGGACGACCCGCATGCGAGCGCGCGCCGCAAGTGCGTGACCACGCGGCTGCCGTGCAGAGTGCGAAACCACCGCACGCGCACGAGCCCGTGGATCACGACTCCCTGCGTTCATCGGCATCCGACCCAGATCGACTGAAGGGAAAACTGCATGGCTTCCGGCCCAGCCGCGGTGCAGGCTGCACGGCACTCAGCGCATCGGGCGTTTCGCACGCCGCCCTGCCGGGGGCGCGTCCGGCGTCGGGGCCGCAGGCCCGGGAGCCTGCACGGACACGAGCGGAGCGAGTCGAGCGAAGAGTTTGGGGCCGATCCCCTGCACCGCGAAGAGGTCCTCGCGGGAACGGAACGGACCCACGCGAGCACGATGCGCCACGATCCGACCAGCCAGGACGGGTCCGATTCCGGGCAGGGCATCGAGCTCCTGCGCGGTGGCCCGATTGAGATCCACGGGCCCCGCGGGTAGTGCCGCGACTGCCCTCGCCGGCGCGCCGGCAGGCCCCGGCGCCTGCACCGAGTTCACGCCCGAGGCGGACCGGGCCGCGACCGGCGGCAATCCGACCGGCGGCTGACGCGCCTGCCACAGGTCCTGAGCAGTGCCCAACAACAAGAGGACGAGCAGCGTCAGCGCCCCCCGGCGTTCACCCGGAGTCAGGTCGAGCATGTGAGCCTCGGCCGGGGGCGGTCGATGGTCGGGGCTTCAGGCGGCGAGCGGGGCCCGCCGGTACTGCGGTCTAGTTGAAGAAGGGCCAGCTGAGCGCAGCACGCACCTGTCGTCCGGTGCCCAGTGCGGGCCGACCGGTGAGCAGGTCGAGCCAAACCTGCGAGCGTCGTTCGTCCTCAAGGTTGTCGGCACGCACCACGATCGTGGCGTCGCCGAGCGTGAGCGCCACCGATGCGGCGAGCGTGGTGAACCCCGGGAGCACTTGCTCGTCGAACCCTCCTACGATGGAGGAGCCGATATCCGTCTCACGCGACCCGACATATGCGGTCTCGAATCGCAGGCGCACGCCCAAGTCTCCGGCGAATGCACGGAATCCCGTCTCCGCCGCGATCCTCGCGCCAGTGCCAGGATCGATCCAGCGCTGTCCGTCGCGGTCTCGGGCCAGCGCGAAAGCGCTCGCCTCGAGCGACCCCGCGCGGCCTCGCATACCGGACTCGAGCAGCGCGAGCGTGAACTCCTTGCGGCGCACCTCGGGTCGGTAGCCAAGGCGCAGCGAGATATCACGCAGCGGGAACGGCACGAGCGTCGCCTTGCTCCCGGTGCGCCCCAACAGCAACGCGCCGTCGAGCCAGCGGCGACGCGTCGAACCCGCGCCGACCTGGAATCCACCCACCCATGTGTCCTGGATGAATGGTTGGGCGCTGGCAGAGAGGTCGCTCCAGATGGGATCCACGACGCGTTCGGTGAACAGCTTGAGCCGCACCCGCTCATCCGCGTAGCGCCACGCCAATCCTGGCGCGATCTGCGCGCGCTCCGAAGCGCGAACCGCCGCATCCGACCATCCCCCGCCCAACTGCAGTTCGAGCGTTCCGGACTGCCACGGGCGCTCGACGCGACTCGCAAGCCACAGGGCGCGCTCGTTCCACACAACGCGCTCACCATCCGAGTAGCGTCGAACGACGCGGCCCTGACGCCCCCACAGCCGCACTGCCTCGACGCGCCCACCCTGAGCGTGCGCGAGTTCGGCGATGATCCGCGTCTGTTGCGCATCGCGCCGTCCCTCGCGGAATGTGCTGCCGAAGCTGGCATCGCTCGACACGCGTCCATCCCATCCCCGCTCGAGCGTGACCGCTGAGCGCCACTGGCCGCGGTGCCAGTCGTGCCCCACCTCGCCACTCTCGCCACGGCTGCTCTCGGTCAGGGGGTAGCTCAGACTCGCACCGGAGCCGCGCTGGGTGAAGTGCGAGCGGATCGTGTGCGCACCGCGACGCAAGCCGGCGTCGGCAGTCCATAAGTGCTCGCCCGAAAGGTCGAGGGCGCCCACTCCGCCCCGGCGCTGTCCTGTCGTCCCCACCCGAAGCCAATGCCGTCGATCCGAGCGTGTCAGGAATAGGCTGTTGCGTTCGAGCGCTGAACTGCCGTTCACGAATGTGAACACCGCGCGAGGCTTGCGGTCGAGCGCGGGGGTGAAGAAGGTCTCCGCGCGCGCGATGCCCCCGCCAAAGCCCTCCCATGCCGCATCCTCCCCCAACACGACCGCAGCGCTATCGACCCAGGCCAGCGGTGGCTGCGCCTCGACGAGGCCCGGCGGTGGAGCAGCCCACGGCGCGGCAGCATCCTGCAGCGACCAACCTCCGCGGACCAGGCCTGCGAACGAGAGTGGCAGGCCAATGCCCGTGTGCCCATCGGCCACCCAACCGGGCCGACCCGGAGCACTCCACCACTCCACGAACGAGGCGGTCGAGCCGCTCACGAGCGGGCTCTCGGCGCGCACGGAGACGACGCTCCCAAGCAAACAGAGCGTGCCGCAACACAGCAGTCGGCGGAACGGAACAGCGAGGCGGATGGCGATTCTCCGTCGGGGTGGGCGACGGGACCTGAGCGTCCCGTCCGAGGCGCGCGTGCAGCCTAGCGACCCCGCGCGGCGTGCGTCAAAGCGAAGGCGGAGTCGGAATAATCGAGGTGGGCAGGGGCGCCGGATTCACTGCCGTGCGGCCGCGCGCAGCCGGTCCAGCGTGCGTTCGGGCACGGGCATATCCCCGAGTCCAGCGCCGCGGTGCGTGGCATGGAAATCCGAGCCACCGCTCGCAATCAGCCCGAGCCGATCCGCGGTCTCCTTCCAGCGTCGCTGCGTCACCATGTTGTGCTGCGGGTGCCACACTTCGATTCCGGCGAGCCCTGCCTCATGCAGCCGCTCGACCTGCAACACGGGCATGGCCGAACCCGGGTGCGCCAACACCGCTACGCCGGAAGCTGCACGGATGATCGCGATGGCCTGCTCCGAGGGGAACGCGGGACGCGGCACGAATGCTTCGCCGCGCGGCCCCAGATAGCGTTGGAATGCCACATCGACGCTGGGCACATGCCCTGCGCGCACGAGCGCCTGGGCCACATGCGGTCGCCCGACCACGCCGGGGCCTGCCGCCGCGAAGACCGCATCGTCGTCGACCCCCGCTCCCAGTTGGCGCAATCGTTCCAGGATCGCGCCCGCGCGAGCGCGGCGCTCCTCGCGGAAGTGCGTGAGTCGCTCCAGCAGCGGCGCGTGGGTGGGATCAAGGAAATAGCCCAGGATGTGCAGGTCCTGCCCATCCAGCAATGAGGAGATCTCAATGCCCGGGACCACCTCGATTCGATCGCCGGCCGCTTGCAGCGCGGGGGCGACGCCGTCCACGGTGTCGTGGTCGGTGATAGCCAGCGCGATGAGTTGACGAGCCACGGCGAGCTCGATGAGTTCCGCTGGCGAGAGCTGCCCGTCACTGAAATGCGTGTGCGCGTGCAGATCCAGCCGGCGACCGCCGTCAGGGGTCGGCCGACCGCGGTTCATGCCTGGCCCGTCGCCCCGCGCAGTGACGCGATCCGGGCATCCACATCCTCGTAGCCCGGCAGTACTTCCGCGACGGCCTCGAACTCACGCAATGCAGCGGCAGGATCGCCCGCCGACTCCAATGCCTGAGCGAGGTGGAAGCGCAACTCCGCCGCGCCGGCGATGTCCAGATCCGGCACTGCCAGTGCACGCTCGAACTCGATGGCTGCTTCGGCGAATCGATCCTGGCCGACATAGCACCGCCCCGTCATCTCGAGCGCGCGCGCCGCCAAGCGCGGATCCAGCTCGGCGATCCGGAAGGAATCGATGGCTTGCTCGGTCAGGCCCATCTCACGGTAGGTCATGCCCAGATCGTAATGGCTTTGGGCGTCGCCGGAAAGCTGGGCCTCGACCCCACGCTGGAACTCGGCCAGAAGCCCGGAAAGATCGAAGGTCACTGCCTCGCCACGCCCGACTGCGACTTCGACGCGTCCGACCTCGTTGCTCTCGGGAGCGACGCGGCTTGCCGGGGCGACAGCCTCCTGGGGAATGGATGTGTCGCTCGCCGCAGCCACCGCGACACCGCCGTTGGCGGACGAGTTGCGGGCTTCGGCCATCCGCTGCAGCCGACGCCCGGCCACTTCATTCTCGGCGTCGAACACAGTCGCTTGCTCGAACCACTCACGCGCAGAGGCCTCGTCACCGTCATTCAGGGCGCGGTCTCCCAACTCGCACGCGACCTGCGCGGCCTCGATGGCATTCTCGCGCGCCTGACAGTTTCCGAGCCACAGGATCATGACTTCATGGGTCGCCTGCGCTCCGCGCCCAAGACTGCGATAGATCGTCGCCGCATTATCGAGCCGGCCCAACTCCTCATAGGCCTGCCCCGCGGCGGCCAGTGTGCGCGAAGCCAACTCGCGGTCGCCCGAGCGGAACTGCTCCTGCGCCTCGGCGAGCAATCCTTCCACGCGTGCCAGATTCGCCGCCTCGCTCGAGGCCGGACTCACGGCAGGCGGCATCGGTGCGGACTCCGATGCGAACGCCAGTCCCGGCGCGGCAGGTGAACTCTCATCCCGTTCCGATGGGGGTTCGTTGCTGAGCATCGCCTCGGCTTCCTCGGCGATCTCGTACACACTCGCGTCCGGTTCGGCCTCATCCGCGATCTCGTACACGCTCGCGTCCGGCTCGTCGGCGTCAACAGCCTCCGCAGCGGCAGGCTCGACATGGGTGTCGGACACTTCCTCGAGCCTTGGGGCGCTGAACCTCGTGCCCCCTGTCTCCAGACCCTCCACTCGATCGCCGCCCGCAGGAGAAACGGTCTCCGATTCGGCAGGCTCGGTCCACTCCGCCTGCGCCCCCATGGTCACCACGCCCGGCTCGAAATCCAGAGTTCCCGCGGCGCCGTGCACGGGGTCCGCACTCGTGGGCGGCAGCACCGACTCCGACCGACTGGGCTCGCTTGCAACGGCGTGAGCGTCCAAGTGCACCGCGCGCTCGGAGCAGCGGATGGCGTCGGGTTCCTGATGACGGGCCCGATAGTGACTTGCGGCTTCCAGCAGCGCAGCGGCGGCCTTGTGCTTGTCGTCCACAAGGAGATAGGCCTCGGCCAGTTGCTCCAGCACGCGCACATTGTCCTGGCAGACATCGAATGCTGCGCGCAACGCCAGGACGGCCTCGTCCGGCAGGCTCGAGCGCACCATCTGCTCGGCGTACTGCACATAGTAGAGCGCGGATTCGCCGGTGAAACCGTCCAGTGCGTGCAAGTTCGCCAGACACTTGAGGACTTTCGCCTGTGAGAGCGACAGGCGGAGCATCTTCTTGCACACGGCGATCGCGTTCTTGTACAGCGATGCCTTCTCGTACGACTCCACCGCGGACAAGTAGCGATCCGAGGCCTGTGCCGGGTCGCCCTTCTTATACAGAAGGTCGGCGAGGAGTACGTAGTTGTAAGGGTCGGACTCTTCGCTCTGCACGAGTTTCTCGTACTCGCTGAGCGCACCGTCCAGATCATTATTCTGGATGCAGCGCTGTGCCCGACGCTTGATTTCGATCGCCTTTTCCAAGTTGGCTAGCTCTCCCCGGCATGCCCCTCGGTGCGCCGGACAAAGGTCTCTCCCTAATTCAAGCGTTCATGGCTGTCTCGACCACGGCGCGGCTTTTGTCTGCCGCGTGGTACAACGCGGCGCGCGTCGCGGCAAGGTCCGATGCCACGCTGTCCTTATCGGCGGAACTCGGCAGCGACTTCAGGTTGATTTCAACATTCCACAGCGCACCCTCCCCCGCCGCTCGGGCGAGCAACCCCGCGACACCGGCGTCGGTCACGGCGTTCGTATTGCCAGAAACTGCTGCGATGGCAGCCAGTTCCGCCACCTGTACGCACGCTTTGGCAGTGGCCAGCGGAACCCGCGCGGCACCCAGATCGGCGAGCGCGACCGCGTCGGCGCGGGCGCTCGCCTGTTCGGGCGTGGCGCTGGACATGCGGCGGGCACGGAGCACCTCGTCGAACGCCTCGCTGTCCTTGCGGGCCAGCACGAGCAGTTCCCCGCGCAACCGCCCGGCATCACGCTTCAGGTCCACCATGGCATTCTCGGCGGCGGCATACTTCTTCTTGCCCAGCGTGAGGTTGGCCACCATGGTCGTGAGGGTCGTCGCGAGCGAGCCGACGAATGCCGCGACCGTTCCGCCACCCGGTGTTGGGGTGGGACCCGCCACCTGATCGAAGAAGGTCGAGATCGGCACGGCCTCGGTGAGCGGAGGATTGCGCAGCCGCAGTTCGAGCACCTGGTCGCGCTGGAAGTTCTCGAGTTGGAGCGAGTGTTCGGCCGCCGCGAGCATCGCCGCCTCGGGAATCAGCCCCACGACCTCACATCCCGAGATCGACGCCCCGTGCCGCGCCGCTTCGTCGCGGATCAGCGCAAGCACGCGGTGGACCGGCGTGGACTCGACATCCACCAAGTTCATGCTGACCTGCGCCCGTCGACCATTCTCGATGCTGAAACCCAGGGCCCGGACATTCTTGAGTCCACCCGATTGCTCTCGGATGGCGGCGGCCACCGCCTTGGCGATCCGCACATCGCCCGTGTTGAGATTGGCGTTGAAGGCCACCAGGAATCGCCGAGCCCCGATCGCGGTCGCACCCGCCGTGGGATGGATGCGTTCAGGCCCATGATCGGGTTTCCTCGCAGCATCCCGACCGATGGACTCGCGCAGCCCTTCGAACTCACCTCGACGCACATCGGCCAGACTACGCCGAGCGGGTGTGGAGGCGGCCGCTTCATACAGGAACACGGGGATAGCCAACTCTCGCCCGACGCGCTCACCGAGCTGGCGCGCCATCTCGGCGCAATCGTCCAGAGTCACCCCTTCGACCGGAACGAACGGCACCACATCGGTCGCCCCCATGCGCGGATGCTGGCCCGAATGCTGATTCAGGTCGATGAGCTGCGCGGCTTTTGCGATCGCGCGGAACGCGGCTTCCTGCACAGGCTCGGGCTCGCCCGCGAAGGTCAGGACGGAACGATTGTGATCCGGGTCCATCTCACTGTCGAGCAGCGTCACCCCGGGTACGGCGGCGATGGCATTCAGGATCTCCTCGACCACTTCACGGCGGCGGCCTTCGGAGAAGTTCGGTACACATTCCACCAGACGGGGCATGGGTTCCTCTTGACTCATGACGATTGCGGCCTTAGGCCGCCAATCGTCCTTGGGACTCGAACGGGCCGCGGGTCAGTGCCGCGGCACTCCGGGGGTCACGGCCAGACGCGTCGTTCCACCGCGGGCAGCGCCAGATCGGCGCCGCGCATGAACACGGTATCGGGACGGACGGCGGGCATCCAGTACGGCAGTTCCTCCAGTGTCTCGCACTCCCACAACACTGCATCGCCCCAGGTCCCTGGCGACAGGTGTCCGACTTCGGCCTCGGCGCCCAACGCCTTGGCGGCATTCCAGGTGATGGCGAGGAGCGTCTCTTCTGCGGTGAAGCCGCACAAGCGCGCGCACAGCGCCGCCATCTCCATCAGCGACTGGGCGGGCGCCGTGCCGGGATTGAAATCCGTGGCGATGGCGACCCGCGCTCCGGTGCGCCGCAGCATCGCGGCCTCGGGGAGTTGTTGGCGCAGCGTGAGCGCGGCCGCGGGTAGCAGCACTCCGACCGTGCCGGCTTCGGCGAGCAGTCGCCAATCCTCCTCGATCGCGCTCTCAAGATGGTCGGCCGAGCGTGCTCTCAACTCGGCAGCCAACTTCGCCCCGCCGAATCTCGACATCTGCTCAGCGTGGAGCTTCACGGGGAAGCCCAGTGCCACGGCGCGCGTGAGCACATCGCGGCACTCCTCCACGGTGAATGCCACGGGATCGCAGAACACATCGATGGCACTCGCCATGCCGCGGCGGTGCACTTCGACCAGGAGTTGGTCGCGCACTTCGTCGACATACGCCTGCCGCTTGTCCGCGTACTCCACGGGCAGCGCATGCAGCAGCAGCGCGGTGCGGTGCACCCGCACGGGCACGCGGATGGCGGCGCCACCCATCAACTCCAGCAGGCGGATCTCGCGCGATGTCGAGAGCCCGTAGCCGCTCTTGACCTCGACCGTGGTGCAGCCGTTCGCGCGCCAGCGTTCGAGTCGATTGGCGAGCATCTTCTCGAGCACTTCCTCTTTGACCGCGGCGGTGGCGGTCACCGTGGAGCGGATACCGCCCCCTTCGGCCGCGATCTCGGCGTAGGTGCGGCCCGCCAGCTTCATCTGGAACTCCGCGGCGCGGTGTCCGCCGAAGATCATGTGCGTATGGCAATCCACCAGACCCGGCGTCACCAACTTGCCGTTGGCGTTGATCGGTCGGGCTTCCGGATGGCGGCGGAACAACTCCGCGACCGGTCCCACCTCGAGCACCCGACCATCCCGGAACACCACGGCGCCCTTGGGAAAGCGCAGGATCTCGCGCCCCTCGGCGTCCGGTGTCACCACCTCGCTGGTATTGTGGAGGATCAGATAGGCGGTGCGTCCCGCCACGGACTTGCTGCTTGGGTCACCTGCTGGCCAGTAGGTCATCGTCCCTGCTTCAATCGGTCACGCCCGGCAACTTCATGGCCGTTGCCCGCGCATGCGCGATCGCTTCGGGGTAACCCGCATCGGCGTGACGCATCACGCCGGTTCCGGGGTCATTCGTGAGCACGCGGCGCAGACGGTCATCAGCTTCGAGACTTCCATCGCAGACGATCACCATCCCGCTGTGGATGCTGTTGCCGATCCCCACCCCGCCCCCGTGGTGCAGGCTCACCCACGAGGCTCCCGAGGCCGTGTTCAGCATGGCGTTGAGCAGGGGCCAGTCGGCGATCGCATCACTGCCATCGCGCATGGCTTCGGTCTCGCGGTAAGGCGACGCGACGGAACCCGCATCGAGATGGTCCCGCCCGATGACGATCGGCGCCTTGAGCACTCCGTCCCGCACCATCTGGTTGAAGCGCAGCCCGAGCCGGTGTCGCTCGCCATAGCCCAACCAGCAGATGCGCGCCGGCAGGCCTTGGAAGGCCACATGCTTCTGCGCCAAGGGAATCCACCGGTGCAAGCGCGCGTCATCGGGGAACTCGTCGAGCGCTGCGGCGTCGGTCGCGGCGATGTCGGCGGGATCGCCGGACAATGCCGCCCAGCGGAATGGCCCCTTGCCCACACAGAACAGCGGGCGGATGTACTCGGGCACGAAGCCGGGATACGAGAACGCCTCCGCCTCGGGCAACCCACCCTTCACCGCCTCGCCCCGCAGGTTGTTGCCGTAGTCGAACAACACCGTCCCCCGTGCCCTCATCCCGAGCAACGCGCGTACATGCGTGGCCATCGAGGCGCGGCTGCGGCCGATGTAGTCGTCCGGGTCGCCGGCGCGCAGGATCGCCGCCGCCTCGAGCGTGAGTCCCGCCGGGACATAGCCCACGAGCGGGTCGTGCGCCGAAGTCTGATCCGTGGCCACATCCGGCTGCACGCCGCGTCGCAACAGTTCGGGCACGACCTCGGCAGCATTGCCCACGAGGCCCACGCTGAGCGGCTGTCGGTCCGACTGGGCTGCCTGACACCACTTCAGCGCTTCGTCGAGCGAGTGTGTGATGCGATCGCAGTAGCGTGTCTCCACGCGCCGGCCAACACGGAGCGGGTCGACCTCGATCGCCAGACAGACCCCGCCATTCATGGTGACGGCGAGTGGTTGCGCGCCGCCCATGCCGCCCAGCCCTGCGGTCAACACCAATCGGCCGGCCAGCGATCCGCCAAAGTGCCGCTCGGCGCACTCGGCGAAGGTCTCGAAGGTGCCCTGGACGATTCCCTGGGAGCCGATGTAGATCCACGAGCCCGCGGTCATCTGGCCATACATGATCAGGCCCTTCTGCTCGAGCTCGCGAAAATGCTCCCAGGTGCCCCAGCGGGGCACCAGATTGGAGTTCGCGATCAGCACCCGAGGCGCATTCGCATGCGTGCGGAACACTCCCACCGGCTTGCCGCTCTGAACGAGCAGCGTCTCGTCGTCCTCGAGTTCGCGCAGCGCCGAGACGATGCGATCGAAGGACGGCCAGTCGCGCGCCGCCTTGCCGGTGCCCCCATAGACCACCAGATCCTCGGGGCGTTCGGCCACATCGGGATCCAGATTGTTCATGAGCATGCGCAATGCAGCTTCCTGCACCCAACCCTTGCAACTGCGCTCGGTGCCGCGCGGCGCGCGAATCACCCGCGGAGCGACCCCTGGGCTCATGCGCCCAGCACTTCTTCGACCAGCCGCAGCGGCGCGTTGGACAGGGCCCAGCGCGCGAGGGTCTCGCACGGTCCCGACAGCGGACGGTCGCCCTCAGGCGCAGGGACGATGCGACGGATCGCGCCGTAGAGCATCTCGCAGCCGTGACCCGCAGTCAGCGGACGCCGCAACTCCAGCGCCCGGCAGCCGCACAACAGTTCCATCCCCAGGACTCGCGCGGCATTCTCGACGATATGGCGCGCGTGCCGGGCGGCGATCGGCGCCATGCTGACATGGTCCTCGATGCCACCGCCCGTCGGGATCGAATCCACGCTCGCCGGATGGGCCAGAGTCTTGTTCTCGCTCACGAGCGCCGCCGCCGTGTACTGCGCCAACATGTATCCCGATTCGAGTCCGGGGTTCGCCGCCAACACCGCCGGCAACTCGGAGACTCGAGCGTCCACCAAGCGGTCGATGCGCCGCTCACTGAGTGAAGCCAGTTCGGCCACGGCCAGCTTGAGGTAGTCCGCGACCAGCGCGATCGGTTGCGCGTGGAAATGCCCGGCCGAGATGATCTCGCCGGTTTCAGGGAACACCAGTGGATTGTCGTTGACCGAATCGAGTTCGATCTCGAGTTGGCGCTCGACATGCAGGATCGCATCCCACGACGCCCCCATCACTTGAGGAACGCAACGCAGGCTATAGGCATCCTGCACGCGCCCGCAGTCCTTGTGGGAGGTCACAAGCGTGGACCCTTCGCTGTAGGCGCGCAATCGTCGCGCCGCCTCGGCCGCCCCGGGGTAAGGACGCAACGCCTGCACATCGGCGCGTGCAGGCTGGAAGCTGCCCAGCAATACTTCCGTGGACAATGCGGCCGCTGCGATCGCGGTCTCCCAGAGACGCTGCGCGTCGGCGCACGCGAGCACCGCGTTGGCCGTGCTGAACTGTGTCCCATTGATGAGCGCCAACCCTTCCTTGGCCTCGAGCGTCAGGGGCTGCAGCCCCGCGCCGCGCAGCGCAAGCCCCGCGGGCATGCGCTGATCGCCCAGCCACGCCTCGCCTTCCCCGATCAGGACGCTCGCCAAGTGTGCGAGCGGCGCGAGGTCGCCCGAGGCGCCGACCGAGCCCTGCACCGGAACCACCGGAGTGACCTGGCGCTCGAGCATGGCAAGCAACATCTCGACCACTTCGGGGCGAACGCCCGAGAACCCCTTGGCAAGCGAAGCCGCACGCAGCAGCAACATCGCGCGCACGACATCCCGCGAAGCGCCCATGCCGACTCCAGCACTGTGCGAACGCAACAGATTGACCTGCAATGTGCGCACATCGTCGGCGGGGATATGCCGATTCCTGAGTTCGCCGAAACCGGTCGTGACGCCATAGACCACTTGGCCTTCGGACACGGCGCGATCCACCACGGCGCGGCTCGCGCGCATGCGTTCGCGGGCGGCGCGCGGCAGTTCGATC
>JANLOU010000522.1:0-5407 GCA_031366735.1 Candidatus Eiseniibacteriota bacterium | reverse complement strand
CAAGAGCACCTACCTTCGCCAGATCGCCATGCTCGTCCTGTTGGCTCAGGTCGGCTCGCATGTCCCGGCAACTTCCGCGAACATCGGACTCGTGGACCGTTTGTTCACGCGTGTGGGTGCAACCGACCGACTCGGGGCGGGGCAGAGCACATTCATGGTCGAGATGAGTGAAACCGCCGACATCCTGGCCAACAGCACCTCGCGCTCATTGGTGCTCCTGGATGAGATCGGCCGCGGCACCGCGACCTACGATGGGCTGGCGCTTGCGTGGGCCGTCACCGAGTTCCTGCACGGCGCTGCCGCGACCAGACCCCGAACCGTGTTCGCCACGCATTATCACGAGCTCACCCAGCTGTCACAGAAGCTGCCCCGGCTGGCGAATGTGCATGTGAGTGTGAAGGAGTGGGGCGAGGGAGTGGTGTTCCTGCATCGGATCGCCGACGGACCAGCGGACCGCAGCTACGGTATCCATGTCGCGAAACTGGCAGGGCTGCCGCCCTCGGTGATCGCTCGGGCGGAGGAAGTGCTCGCCGAACTGGAGTCCGAGCGAACGGTCGAGCACCTGGAGGCCGGCAAGCACCCCCGCGCTGCGACGCCCGCGATGGGATTGCCGCTGTTCGACCCCGTGCCTGCCGCCGCGCACCCGCTCGCCGAGGAACTGCGGCGGCTCGTGCCGGAGGAGCTCACGCCGTTCGAAGCGCTGTTGCTCGTGGCGGAGTGGAAGCAGCGATTCGGCGGCGCTTGATCCTCGCGATCAGCGCAAGGAGCGTTTGCCGCGCGAGGGTTCCGAGATCGCCACCAGTGCCGTGGCGAGCGACTGGGCCCGATCCCGGCGAGCATCGGCTTTGGGCGGCGCCTGCGGGGTATCCTTGCGCCAGGCCATCATCCGCTTGTAGTGCACGGGTCGTGTGCGGGCCAGCCAGGTCTCGAGCTCCGCAGCGTTCTTGAACCACGCCACGATGTCCGAGAGCGGGGCGCGGCGCTCACAGCTGCGCGGATCGTACTCGCGACACAGTACGGGGTGTCGCCCGTAGATGCTGCAGCGCCCCTGGTCGTTGAGCTGCTCGCATCGCGTCGCGATGTGCAGGTACCAGCGTTCGGGCTTCTCCAGATACATCTCGAGATCGCGGTGATGGAGCACCCAGATCCACTGGTCATACTCCGCGTTGGTGCGGGGGGCATCCACTTCGATGCTCACGCTCTCGCAGCAGCGCGTGCAGCCGGTGCACAGGTCGGCATTCTCATCCGCCGACAGCTCGAGCGCGTCCCGCGCGTCGTCCTGTGGCGTCCCTTCGGTTGGCTTGGCCATGCTCAAGCCGACCGACGGTCGGAAGGATCGTCCTTCGAGGCGGCCTTCCAGATCATGCCAACCAGGCTCAACAAAATGGAGCCCAGGAAGAGCGAGGTCCCATTCGAGATCTCGAAACCCCGCACCAGCCGTTGCGTGAGCCACAACATGCCCGCATTGATGAACAACAACCACAGACCCAGCGTCAGGATCGTGAGCGGGAAGGTCAACAACTGAAGCACGGGCTTGACCAGCGTATTCACCAATCCCAACACCACCGCGGCGACCAAGGCGGGCTTCCAGCCGTCCACCCGGAAACCGGAGAGCTGGCTCGACAATCCCAGCATCGCGGCTCCCGTGACGATGAACTGAAGCAAGAATCGAATCACAGTGTCCCCTCCAGTACATCAAGGCAGTTCTCATAGCGGCCGAAGGATGGCATCAGGTAGACGCCGTTGGCCATGGACTTGCACTGGCCCAGCAACTCGCGGGCAAGCTCCACGCCCACCTTCTGGCCCTCGTTGCCCGCATCATGCATCCGTTGGCGGATCCAGTCCGGAACGGTGATTCCCGGAACTTCGTTGTGCAGGAACTCGGCGTGGCGGAAGGACTGCAATGGCAGGATGCCGATGAGCAGAGGGATGCGTGGCATGCCGCCCAGCTTCTTCAGGAAGTTCTCCCAACAGGCGAGCTCGTACACGGGCTGGGTCATCACGAACTGGGCCCCCGCCTCGAGCTTGCGCTGGAAGTGCTCGAGTTCCCAGTCCAGATTCTCGGCCGTGGGATTCACGGCGCAGCCGATCGCGAAGCTGGTCGCGGACCCGATCGAAGTGCCGGAATCGTCGGTGCCCTGATTCATCTTTCGCACGATGCCGATCAAACCCACCGAGTTCGTATCATAGACCGCGGTCATGTTCGGGTAATCGCCCAAGCTGGGCGGGTCGCCGGTCAGGCAGAGGATGTTGCGCAGCCCGACCGAGTGCGCGCCGAGCAAGTCGCTCTGCAGACCCATGAGGTTCCGGTCGCGCGTCGTGTAGTGGAGGATGACCTCGACCTGCGGAAACAGACCATGGATCTGATAGGCGAGTGAACTGGCGCTCATGCGGATCCGCGCCATGGGGGAGTCGGCGATGTTGATGCAATCCACCCCTCGCTCGGCCATGAGCCGAGCGCCCGCCAGGACTTTCTGTGTGTTGACCCCGCGGGGCGGATCGATCTCGACACTCACGGTGAACTTGGATTTCAACTTGCGCAGCAGCGACGGCTCTTCGCTCGAGACGGGCGACTCCTCGATCGGGCCGCGCTCGAGCACCTGTACTTCGGCGCCCGAGGGCAGCTTCTCGGCGGGCAGGTGCGAGGCAAGTCGCTCACGCATGGCACGCACATGGTCGGGCGTCGTGCCGCAACAGCCTCCGACGATGCGGGCACCCAGCGTCACCGCACGAGCGGCGAACTCGGCGAAGTACTCGGGACTCGAGAGGTACACATAGCGACCTTCGACGAACTGCGGCAACCCCGCGTTCGGCATGACCGAAACGGGAATGCCCTCCGCCGCCGCCAACATCTCCTCGAGGACTTCCAGGGTGGGTTGCGGGCCCACGCCGCAGTTCACCCCGATCACATCCGCGCCCACTTGCCGTAATGCTCGCGCGACCAACTGCGGCGTGTGACCGTAGCGGGTCTTCCCATCCAACCCGAATGTCATCTGGGCCATGATCGGCACTTCGGTGCTCACTGCGCGGATGGCGCGAATGGCGGCAAGGATCTCGTTCAGGTCCTGGAAGGTCTCGAGCAGGAAAACATCGAGCCCGCCCTCGAGCAGTCCCTCGGCCTGAGCGCGGAATGCCACTTCCGCGTCCGCCACGGCGATCGAACCGAACGGTTCGATGTGCGATCCCAGCGGCCCCATCGCGCCGGCCACGAACGCCGGCGTGCCGACGATCTCCCGGGCATTGCGCGCGAGCTTGACGCCTTGGCGGGCGAGGACACGCGCCTTGTCCTGCAGCCCGTGCGTGGCCAGGCGGACAGCGTTCGCCCCAAATGTGTTCGTCTCGATGAGCTCCGCCCCAGCTGACAGATACTCGCGGTGGATGCCCTCGATCAGGCCGGACTGCGCGACATTGAGCTCATCGAAGCATCGCTCGTAGGCGATGCCGCGCGAGAAGAGCAGCGTGCCCATGGCACCATCCGCAAGGATGGGGCCTTGAGCCAAGCGAGTCAGGAAGGGGGAGGCCATGGACACGGGACTGTAAAGGCAGGTGGCAGGCGGTTCAAGCCGCGCCACCGTGATCGCGTCCGAATGGAACCGGCATGACTCCGTTCGAGGCCGTCTGCTATCGTGCGCCATTGTGAACCCACGCCTCCTCGCGGCCCTCGCGCCGCTCGTGTTGCTCGCCGATCTGTCGATCGCTGCGGTGCCGTCCGTACCCACACTCGAACCTGGCGCGCTCCACCCGGGTCAACTCGCGCGAGTGCGGACAGTGTTCGTCGGGGATTCGATCGAGACATTCGAGGCCGAGATCGTCGGCCTCCTGCCCGGAGGTCGCGCAGGCGGTGATGTGATCCTCGCCCGTGCCACGAGCGAGCGGGTGATCAAGTCGGGAGTGGCGCAGGGGATGAGCGGCTCGCCCGTGTATGTGGACGGCAAGCTCATTGGCGCATTGTCGAGCGGCTGGCAGTTCTCGAAGGACCCCATCTTCGGCATCACGCCCATCGGCGAGATGCTCGCGGTGCTCGACCTGCCCGAGACCGAGCATCCCGAAGGCACAGCCGGGCCGACGGGAATCGATCCGCTGCCCGGCACTTCGGGGCAGTTCCGGGAGTATCGCTGGGACGGGGAGGCCGCTGCGGTCCTGCCCATGGCGGCGCCCTTGGGGCGCCCCACCACGCTCGCGTTGCCATTGGCTGCAGGCGGGTTGCATCCCGATGCGTTCGGGTTGGTGAGCGCGATGTTCTCTGCGCAGGGGTTCACCGTCACCCCCGGGGGGGGCAGGGCAGTGCGCACCGCCAGCTCTGTGGCTCCAGCCACCACACTGCAGCCCGGCTCTGCGGTCGCGGTCGATGTGCTGCGGGGCGACTTGAATCTGTCGGCGATCGGCACGGTCACCTATCGCGATCGCGATCGCGTGCTGATCTTCGGGCATCCCTTCTTCCAAGCGGGCGAGATCCGCTTGCCGCTCAGTACCGCGCACATCACGACCATTCTTGCGAACCTGGCCAACTCGTTCAAACTCGGCGTCCCGGGCGTCAGCGTGGGCACCGCGACGCAGGACCGGCGCGCTGCGGTGGCGGGACGGTTGGGCCCGGTGCCTCGGTTGATGCCCTTCGGCGTCACCGTCGAATCGGCCGGCCGGCCTGCGCAACGCTTCCGATTCGAGAGCATCCAGGACCGCCAGCTCGCGCCGCAGCTGATCTCCACCGCGGCAGTCAACAGCGTGTTGGAATCCGGCGGCACGGCCGCGCAACAGACCATCCGCTGGACGCTCGATGTCCACCGCGCGGGCCAAGTGCTCCACTTGAGTGACATCGCCGCGAGCGAGGCACCCTTCAACGATGTCATCACGGGCGTGGTCGGGCCGCTGCGATTCCTCTGGGGCAGTCCATTCGAACGAGTGCAACTGGACAGCCTTGCGCTCCACATGAAGGTCGAGCCCGGGCGTGCGCAGTGGACGCTGCGTGCGGCCAGCCTCGACCGCGCGACGGTCAGGCCGGGCGGCTTGCTGCGCGTGAAGTGCGAGCTTGAACGCTGGCGGGGTCCGCGCCAGAGCCGCGAACTCAGTATCGCGATTCCCGAGGAACTGCCCGATGGGCGCTATGTCCTGTGGCTGGGAGGGGGGAGCGAGGCCGATCGATTCACCGCGACGCGATTGCCGGCGCGCTTCCGACCGATCTCGATCGCCGATGCATGGGACCGCTTCCGCTCCTTCAAATCGTCCGACGCGCTCTATTCGGCGCTGTGGGCCCGCGCGCCCGAGATCACGACCGGGGGCCGCGACTATCCCGAACTACCCGCCTCGACCATGGCCGTGATGTCCGCTCCGCAGACCGCGGGCGATCTGGCGCGACGAGGGGAGTGGGCCATACTCGACGAGCAGCGGTTGCCGATGCCGGGCGCCGTGC
>JANLOU010000465.1:0-1901 GCA_031366735.1 Candidatus Eiseniibacteriota bacterium | reverse complement strand
CCCGCATTGTTCGCAGCGAGGCCGAAGGCGCACTTGGTATGGCTCGGCGAGGGCGAGTGTCGCGCTGGGCTCGAACGGCGCAGATCGGAACTCGGCCTGCAGGAGCGCGTCCACATGGTTGGCTTCCGCCCCGATGCCAAGGCGCTCATGACCCAGTTCAGCCTGTTTTGTCTTTCGAGTCATCTGGAGGGGTTGTGCACCTCGTTACTTGATGCTCAGGTCCTTGGGGTGCCGATCGTGGCCACCGCGGTCGGCGGGGTCCCGGAGGTGGTGGAGGATGGCGTGACGGGGCGACTGGTGCGCAGCCTTGCGCCGGCTCCCTTGGCGGCCGCACTCATCGAGGCCCTCGCATCTTCGACCATGCGTGCAGAGTGGTCGCGCGCGGCTCGGGTCGCCGTGGAGGCGTTCAGTATCTCGGAGACCGCGAACCGGAGCCTGATGGAATATGAGCGCATCCTGTCGGAGCGGAGCGTTGGAGCACTGGCCCCCAGGGCATGAAGGCGGTGGTGGCCTGCCCATGGCTTGTCGATAACCTTGCGTGTGCCAGCACCTTGCGCTTGACGCTCCCGAACGCCCAAGGGTAGGTTCGCCCTACTTCCCATCGCCCTAGGAGATACCGTGATCCTCAGCACCATCCTGCCGGGTCTGCTCCTGCTCGGCATTGTGATCTTCGTGCACGAGTTGGGCCATTTCCTCGCTGCCAAAGCGCGCGGGGTCACGGTGCTCAAGTTCTCGCTGGGAATGGGCCCGGAGATGATCGGGTTCACGCACGGGGGGACGCGCTACTGTTTCTCGTGGGTGCCGCTGGGTGGATTCGTCCAGATGGCAGGGGACCACCTCGAGGACGACGGCAGCATGCCGCAGGGTGGTCCGGAGGGATTCCTCACCCATCCCTGGCCAGGCCGCATCCTCATCGCGATCGCGGGACCACTCGCGAATCTCCTCCTGGCGTTCGTCACCTTCAGTACGCTTTACATGGTGGGCATCACCATGCCGGACTATCCCAATGTGATGGGCTCGCTCGCCGATTCGACCGCCGCATACCAGGCGGGGTTGCGCGAAGGGGATGTGGTGTTGCAACTCGCGGGAAAACCGGTCAAGACCTGGCGTGGACTCGAGGATGCGTTCGGGGATCGCGACACGGCCACGGCATTGGTCTTCGAATTGCGCCGGGCCGGCGCCCCCGTGCGACTCGAGGTTCCCGCCGAGCAGGCGCTGGCCGTCGCGCGCACACTCGAGCCGCCTGCCAACCCCGCGGTGATCGGTGCGGTCATGTCGGGCTTGCCTGCCGATCAGGGGGGGCTTCAGGAAGGGGACCGGATCCTCGCGGTCGATGGGATTCCCGTGGAGCGGTTCACCCAGGTCTCTGAAGCATTGCGTGGCAAGGCGGGCAAGCATGTGCTGTTCCGGGTCCGGCGCGCAGGCGCGGTGCGCGAAGTCACGGTGACTCCGATGCACGACGAACAGAGCAAGGATGCGCTGCGTGCGCTCATCGGTATCGAGCCACCCCGCACCATGTCGAGCACATTCCGACTCGGCTTCCCCGAGGCGGTCAAGGCGGGCGCGATGCAGACCATCGCCACGACAGGGCAGGTCTACGCTGGCCTGTTCACGACCTTGACTCGGTTCTGGCAGGTGAAGGAACAGATGGGCGGCCCCGTGTTCATCGCGCAGATGGCGCGCGATGCAGCGAAGAAGGGGTTCGACTATTGGCTGAACCTGATGGGTATGATCAATCTGGCGATCATGTCATTCAACCTGCTTCCCGTGCCCCTGCTCGATGGTGGGCACATCACCATGGCCCTGATCGAAGCCGTGCGCCGTCGTGGGATCTCTGGCCGTACCTACCTGCGGTTCCAGAAGGTCGGGTTGGTGGTGGTGGGCACATTGTTCGTGTTCAT
>JANLOU010000391.1:0-5744 GCA_031366735.1 Candidatus Eiseniibacteriota bacterium | reverse complement strand
CCAGAAGGCCTACCGCTACCTCCGCTTGCAAGAGGCAAGTGGTTCGGCGCCGAGCGCTCTCGGCGACCGAGTCTACCCATACGCGGGCTTCCACACGGTGCCGTTCCAAGTGTGGGACGCAACCAACAATATCCAGCTGGACGCCGCGTTCGCCGAGAAGGCTGTTACCGATTCGAACGGGACATTGCTGAGCTCGGCGCAACAGCTGGCAAGCTTCGATTCGACTTGGGCGGTGGATCAGTCCGATCCGGACAACGGCGGGCGGGAATACCTGGTGGTCCTGAACCGTCCTTACAGTGACACGCCGAAGGCCGAGTTCATGAACGATCAGTTCGATGACGGTGCATACCCCGGCCTGTATGTCCTGTGGGCCGTCCCTCGGGCCAGCGTCGCTGTCGAGAATCGGATACTGGACAACGGGGACCTGTTCAAGTTCACCTGGGCGAACCCGGCCACGGACAACGATATCTATGTGTTCGACACACAGAAGCTGCAGCAGAGCAACGCAGGGCTGGCCAAGGGCAGGCTCGACCGTATCCGTGCAGTGCCGAATCCTTACTACGCGCACTCCACCTACGAGTTGAACCAGTTCGGTCGCAAAGTCCGTTTCATCAACATGCCGGAGCGCTGCACGGTCCGCATCTTCAATCTGGCCGGTCAGCTGGTCCGGACCCTCGACAAATCAGATGCTTCCACCTCCGTGCTCGAGTGGGACCTGCAGACCCGCAATGACCTCCCGGTCGGCAGCGGCGTCTACATCTTCCATATCGAAGTGCCTGGCGTCGGTGAACACATCGGACGCCTGGTGATCTTCATGGAGAAGGAACGTCTCAACAGCTTCTGAGAGGGCCACAGACCATGACCGTGAACTCGAGAAAGAAAGGACTGCGGACAATGACTCGATCCATGTTCCGCGCCCTCGGTCTGGCCGGCCTGTTCGCCGTGATGGCGAACAGTGCCTGGGCTGGCTCGGATGGGCGTAAGGGCACCGGCGGTGCCAGCGAGCTGTTGATTCCCGTGGGAGCCCGTGGCTCCGCACTGGGAGCGGGTGTCGCGAGCGATGTCTCGGGCGCCGAAGCGATCTACTGGAATCCCGCGGGTGTCGCCAAGCTGGAGGGCACGGATGGGCTCTTCAGTCATACGACCTACTTCGCGGACATGAAGGTCAACTACGCGGCCGTGGCCGTGCAGGCTGGCGGAATCGGCGTGCTGGGGTTCAATGCCAAGGTGCTCTCGGTGGGTGATGTGTTGGTCACGACCGAGGCGGCGCCGGAAGGCACGGGCGAAGTCGTGGAACCCACCTTCACCGTGCTCGGGGTCACTTGGGCCAAGGCCTTCACGGACCGCGTGAACTTCGGCATCACCAGCAACTTCATCAGCGAGCGACTGCTCAGTATGAGCGCGAGCGGACTGGCGTTCGACTTCGGTGTGCAGTACGACACGGGTTGGCGGGGCCTGAAGCTCAGCATGGCCATGAAGAACTTCGGCAACTCCATGTCGTTCAACGGCGAGAACCTCGAGGTCAATCTGTTGCCTCCGGGGTCCGATCCGACGGCGTCGAATCGTACGCTGCGATTCACGACCGCGAACTTCGAGATGCCGTCGTACTTCACCCTGTCGGGCACCTACGACCTGTACCACTACGGCGAGAACCAGCTGAAGCTCATGGGCGCGTTCCAGAACAACAACTTCGTTGGGGACAACCTGGGGGCGGGCGCGGAGTGGAGCTACAAGAACGCCTTCGCGCTGCGAGGGTCGTGGTTCGGGACGGGCAATACCGCCGTGGATGCCACGGGGGATCAGTCGGTCAAGTTCTCCAGTGGTGACGACCTGTATCAGGGCGTCGCGCTGGGTGCTGGCGTCAAAGTGAAGACGGGCGGCACCAATCTGGGCGTGGATGTCTCCTGGCGCCCGGTGAAGAACTTCTTCGATGATGTGGTGGAGTTCGGGTTGCGGCTCAAGTTCTAGACCCGATTGGTGAGTGCGAGGGCCCGCGGGGGCAGTTGCCGCCGCGGGCCCTCGTCGTGGGCCGCGTGCGCCAACTGGCCCCCATGGCCCGCTTGTCCGCGCCGTGGCCGCATGCCTATACTGCGCCCGCTTCACTGGCTGGACTCACCCCATCTGCCCGTGGCCATCCGGCCACGGGACGTACCACCGAGCCACGCGGCTTGCGGGCTGTGTGCGGAGGATTCATGGCAGCCATCGGCGCCAATTCCCAGTTGAACCCCCTTGAGAACGCCGAGCGTCAGTTCGAAGAAGCCGCGACCAAGCTCAACTTGAACGATGGTGTGAAGGAGATGCTCAAGCGTCCCCGCCGCGCCACCATCCAGTCCCTGCCGATCATGATGGACGACGGCACGATCAAGGTTTTCACAGGCTATCGCGTGCAGCACTCCATCGCGCGCGGGCCGGCCAAGGGCGGCATCCGCTTCCATCAGGATGTCACCCTCGAGGAGGTGGAGGCGCTCGCGTCATGGATGACCTGGAAGTGCGCCGTGGCCGACATTCCCTTCGGCGGCGGCAAGGGCGGCATCAAGGTGGACCCGCGGTTGTTGTCGCGCAGTGAACTGGAGCGCTTGACGCGCCGCTACGCCGCCGATCTGTCGGACCTCTTCGGCCCCGAGAGCGATGTGCCAGCGCCGGATGTGAACACGGGCGAGCGCGAGATGGCGTGGTTCGTGGACACTTACTCCATGCACGAGCGCCGCACCGAACTGGCCGTGGTCACCGGCAAGCCAATCGAGATTGGTGGCTCGCAGGGCCGTCGTGAAGCCACGGGGCGCGGCGTCATGATCTGCATCGAGCAGATGTGCAAGCACCTCAAGATGCCATTGGCTGGCGCTCGTGTCGCGGTGCAGGGCTTTGGCAATGTCGGGGGTGTTTCGGCCGATCTGCTCGCGCGCGACTGTGGCGCGAAGGTGGTGGCGGTCTCCGATGTCTCGGGCGCCATCCACAACCCGGCCGGGCTCGACATCCCCGCGCTGCTCAAGTACGCCGCCCAGAACAAGAGCATTCTCGGATTCCCGGGATCGCAGGCGCTCACCACCTCGATCATCGAGTACGACTGCGACATCCTGGTGCCGGCGGCGCTCGAGAACCAGATCACCGCGGAGAATGCGGCGAGTGTGAAGGCGAAGATCATCGGCGAAGGCGCCAATGGCCCCACGACTCCGGATGCCGATAAGATCCTGGAGAGCAAGGGCATCTGGGTGATCCCCGACATCCTGTGCAACGCCGGGGGCGTCACCGTGTCGTACTTCGAGTGGGTGCAGAATCGCATGGGCTTCTACTGGCCCGAGTCCGAAGTGAACTCGCGCCTTCGCCAGTACATGGAGAAGGCCTTTGCGGATGTGCTCAAGACTTCGCTCGAGTCCAAGGAGTCGCTGCGCATGGGCGCCTACATGGTGGCCATCAAGCGAGTGCACAAGGTGCATGAGCTGCGCGGCATGTACGCCTGACCGGCTGTCACACGGCAAGCGAAAGCCCCGCGAATCCATCGGACTCGCGGGGCTTTCGTCTGGGTCAGACCGGACTTCAGGGAAGGTTGGGGCCGAACAGCGCTTTCACGGCGCCCCAACTCACCGCGTAGGCGGGGAGCATCGCCGACCTCGCTGATCGCGTTGTGGGCAGGGCCCGCGCTTGCGCCATGTTGCCGGGCGGGATGGTCTCATCGTCCCAGCCTGAGATCCACCAGCGCGTGGAGTCGTTCGTCGCGCCGGGCAGGTCGGTCGGGATCGCCGCCGAATCACCCCGCACCAGATAGAACAACGCGAACCCGGTCACTTCGATCGTGCTGCCGTCGGCGATCTCGACCTTGAGGTTGACCGTGGTGCGCAGCGCCTTGTGCCACTTGCCATTCTTGCCCGGGCGGGTGTCGGGGAGGGCGAACAGGTTCTTGTCGAAGTCCAGCACGATGCGGCTGGCTGGCGGTCGGTCGCTGCCGCCGACGAACAGGTTGGTCGCGGTCGTGAGCTCCTCTTCGCGGTCCACCGGGCGGTCGCGATTCTGGCCCGCGGAGTCGCCGACGGCGAACTTGAACACATAGTCATCCGTGAAGAGTTCGCGGTACTCGTCGATCGCGCGGTTGTTGTAACACCATTCGAACAGGCGGATCACATTGCTGGGCGAGTTGGGCACCGGGGCCGGGGACGACACCCCCCGGTCCGTGGAGACGAGCGGCGAGAATGGGTTGAAGCAGCCCACGAGCGGCATGGAGAGCGCGCCGATGAGGGCCAGCGCGATGCAACGGCGGAGTTTCACAGGACCTCCTTCTGACGAACTCAAGTGGATTCCAGTCGGCGCGCACCCATGGAGAGTTGCTCGAGATCGGTCGGGTTCACCCCGATGTTGGGGTCGATCCGATCCTGCCAGCGGTAGATGAACCACCGGCCATTCGTTTTGTACAGGTACAGGTCAGCATACCCGATGGCGATTGCAGCAATGTCCGTCTCGCTGGTGCTGGTGAACAGGACATAGCGCCGGTGGATCACCGCCAGGCCCGGGGTCGTGATCTCGACATCGTCACTCTCCGATGTCGGGTCATCATTCCAGGTCATGGCATACGACGCGGTCGGTCGGTATCCGACCAGATACTGGTAGAACGCCCGTTCGAGCCTCAGGTCCCACGGCTGGGGAGGGTCGCGCAAGGACACGGCCCGCCATGCGTCGACCGCGGCAGGCCAGTGGAAGGCATAGAAGGCCTTCTCGCTGGGCTGGGTCGAATCCGCGAAAGCGTTGGCGTAGGCCGAGGCCCCGCTCTGGCCCTTGTCCGCGAGCGCTGCCGTGATCGTGCCGAGCAACTTGTTGGGCGTGCTGAAGTCTTCGGCCACGCCGCCAGCAGCCGGGGGTTCGGGCGTCGCGGGCGTGAAGGGGTTGCGGCACCCGCCCAAGCCGACCAGGCTCAAGGACAACGCGCCGAGTGTGAGCGCTCGTGTGGCGAACCGGATCAAAGCTGCCATGTGAGTTGCAGACTCCCGTTCCAATAGTCCTGCTGACCCAGTGGTGCGATCTTGGGTTCGCCGGAGGAGTAGGTGGTGGTGCGGTCGGCGTAGTAGGTGCGACCGATATTGCCGCTCAGTTGGCCTTTCTGGCCCAGCTTCAGGTTGAGGATCGCCTGGCCCGAGAAGTTGAGCCGACGGTTGCTGCGTTGCGGCACTTCGACACCATTCGATGTGCCGGTGCGATTGCTCGCCAGGTATTCCGGGGAGAGCGACAGGGACAGCGCCGGCGAGGGGGAGTAGGTGACGCGCGAGCGCAAAGTGAAGTTCTCGTTGCCGTCCGCGCGGCGGAAGTATTCACGGCCATCGGCCAGTCGCAGGTAGTCGCCGCGCGGCTGTTGACGGGCGTTGTGCGAGAGGTCGATGTTCAGGCGCGGCGTGATCACAGCGGCCAGATTGGTGATGGTGTTGTAGTCCAGCGCCAGTTGGTTGCGCGCTGCGGCGAACGGATAGAAGTAGTAGTCGGCCGAGATCTGGTTGGTCTGCGCCACCGTCAGCCCTTTGAACAATCGATAGCTCCAGCGCCATTCGCCGCGGTAGCTGCGGGTGTCGTTGTTGGACGAGGTGCTCTTGGCGGGCAGGTTGATGGTCCGCGTCAGGCCCACATCGAGCTTGAGCCCCGTGTTCAGCCGCTCGGAGCGGTTGTACAACAGTTCGCTGCCGTAGCCCTGCCGATAGGAATCGCGTGGCACGGGCGGGCTGGCGGAGTCCGCCGTGGCCACATAGCGGTATTGGGTCAGTCCGATC
>JANLOU010000384.1:0-19957 GCA_031366735.1 Candidatus Eiseniibacteriota bacterium | reverse complement strand
GCCGGCGGCGACGCCGAGAACGCTGGCAAGAAATCCAATCAGGCCGCTCTCTGCGAGCACCATCCCGCGAATCTGCCAGGTCGACGCGCCGATCGAACGCAGCACGCCGATCTCCCGTTCGCGCTCGGCCACGAGCGTCGTTAACCCGAGGAATATCCCCACCACCGCGACCACGACGGCGATGGCCCGCAGCACGTACGTGATGCGGAAGGTCTGGTCGAACACGGCGAGCACCCTTGCGCGTAGGGATTGGTTGGGGGTGATGCTGAACAGGCGTTGTGGGCCAGCCAACGCCACGAAGGCCCGCCGCACCGAGTCGAGGTCGGCGCCCTTGGCGCAGTAGAGCGCGAGGCTTTCGGTCCGCGGATCCTGCCAGAGTTTCGCGAACAGGCGACGATCCATGAGTACAGCTCCTGCATCGGTGCTGTAGTCATAGAACACACCCGCGACACGGAGCTTCGCCGGACCACTCGGGGTGCGCAGTTCGATTGTCTCGCCCGCTTTCACCCGGTGTCGGTGGCCGAAGCTCTCCGTGACGATGACGGCGTTCTGGGCGAGCGCGTGGGTGAGCACCGTGCGGCTGTCCGCGCCACCTTCGAATCCCAGATGGCCCAGGCGGCCCTGCACCTCGAAGTCGACCCCGACCACGAACGCCAGGCGGTCGCGGAAACGGATCGTGGTTGCGCGATAAGTGTCGACCGCGATGACACCCGGCAGGCGCCTCGCCCCCGCGATCAACGAATCAGGCAACATGGTCGCCCCTAGCGAAGCACGATGCCCGACAGGCTCGATGTACAGATCCCCCCGAATGGTCTGGGTGATCCATGTGTCGACCGTTCGCCGGAAACTCCCCACCATGATCGACAGCGCCACCATCATGCCCACGGCGAGCATCAGGGATGCGACCACAACACTCGTGCGCGCCACCGCCTCCTTCAGATAGCGCGCACCAAGCGCGCCTTCGATACCCCCCAAGCGCTCCGCCGGCCCCGACGCGAACCGCTCACACATCAGGGTGAAACCGGGCGCCAACAACGAGAATGCAAGGATCACAAGGAACGCGCTGACGAACCCTCCCGCCGGTTGGTGGGCCTGCATGGTCCATACGGCGATCAGCGCCGCGAGGACCAGCGCCCCCACGCCGGCCCAGCTCAGGCGTGCGATCGGCAAGCGCTGGGCCTCGAGCAACATGCCCTGCCGCATGGTGACCCCGGGCGGCGTCCACGCCGCCTCGATGGCCGGAGCGAGTGCGGATACAAAAGCGGTGAGCACGCCCAGCGCAAACCCGATCGCGTAAGTCGCGGGATCCAGGCGGAGGGTGTTGGCATGTTGCACCAGATAGAGGTCCGTGAGGGTCTGGCCCACCGCCTGCAGCGTGCCACGGGCGAGTAGCGTCCCGAGCGCCAGACCGATTCCGCTCCCCATCACCCCGAGCGCCAGCCCTTCGATGAGGAACAGCGTGGTCACTTCGCGGCGCGTGACGCCCAACCCGCGCAGGATGCCCACCTCGCGCCGCCAGCGCAGCACCGACATGGCCACGGCGTTGAAGATCAGGAACATGCTCACGAACAGCGCGATGAAACTGAGCGCCGTCAGATTGAGCTCGAACGCGTGGACCATGTTCTCCACTTGTCGAGTGCGAGTCTGCGGCAGGTCCACCGCGACATCGGGCGGCAGCGCTTGCTCGAGTTCGCGGCGGATCCGGTCACGGTCCCGCGCCGCCACGATCAGGTCCACCCGATCGAGCCGACCGAAGCGGTGGAACACCTCCTGCGCGCTGGCCAGATCGAGCAGGGCGACATTCCCCCCCATGGCCTGTTGCAGTTCCTCGCTGTCGATCACCTGCGCGATCACCAGCGGTGTGGGAGTGCCGGAGGCCAGGACGGTGAGCGTGTCGTTCACGCTCAAGCGCAGCCGGGTCGCGAGCGTGCGCGTGATGGCAACGGTATTGGGTTCGGCGAGCAGGCGTAGCGCGGCGCGCATCGAACCTGCGGGCTCGGTCGAACCGGAAGTCCCCGCCTGCGCCTTGGCCGCGGGGTCGTACCGCACGAATGGCGCTTCGACCAGGGGGTCCAGCCCCAGCAGCAGGAGGTTCTCGGTGTAGGGACCGCGGGCATCGAACTCCAACGCCCCGCCAGGGGTCGGGCCGCCAGGCTTGGCGAGCGCCGAGACCTGCATGATCGGCGCCGCCGCCTGGACTCCGGGCCAGCGGACGAGCCGAGCATAGAGCGCCTCATCGAATCCGTCCGAGGTACTCTGTACTTGGAGATTCGCCTTCCCCGTCACGGCATCCACCGTGTCGGCGAAGGAGGCGAGCGCCGAGTGGTTCGCGAGCCGGATGCTCACGAACACGGCAACACCCAGTGCCACGCCGAGCAGCGTGAGCAGCGTCCGCCAGCGCTCCTGCCACAGACGCCGGGCGAGTAGCCAGCGGACCAGCGTGATCATCGGATCGTCCGCTCGTCCGAAACCACGCGACCGTCCCGCAGTTCGACGATGCGCTCTGCCGCTGCCGCCGCTTCCCGACTGTGCGTCACGAGCACGACGGTCACGCCATGCCGCCGGCCGATGTTACCGAGCAGCGAGACGATCTGATCCGCCGCGCGGGTATCCAGATTCCCGGTCGGTTCGTCCGCGAGAATCAGCGCGGGAGCGTGCACGAGCGCGCGCGCGATCGCGGCCCGCTGCATCTCGCCCCCGGAGAGCGTGTGCGGCCGTGCATCCCTGCGGTGCGCGAGTTCGACTTCGTCCAGCATGCGATCCGCCTGCACCAACGCGATCGGGCGGCGCTCGCCCCGCAGCAGCAGGGGCAACGCCACATTCTCGCGCACGGAGAGCGTGCTCAACAGGTTGAAGAATTGGTAGATCATGCCCACGCGGTCGCGTCGTTGACGCGTGAGTTCGTCGTCGGAAAGTTTGGACAGTTCGCGACCGTCGACCCACACTTCGCCCCGGGTCGCCACATCGATGCCGGCAGCCAGGTTGAGTAGCGTGCTCTTGCCCGAGCCGCTACGACCGACGATGGCGATGAACTCCCCTCGCGGAACCACCAGGGTCAGATCATCGAGCGCGTGGATCTGCCCCTCGCCCAACGCATAGTGCTTACTGACCCCCGTGTACCGAAGCGCCGCCGGCGACGCATTCATGCTGCCCCCCCGTGCACTCTGCCGAGCAGCGCGGCCAGCGCTGGCTCCAGATGCGGATCACGATATCCGTGCCCCCGCGCGAGCAGGACGCTGGGCGTGAGTCGTTGACCGGCGAGCAGCATCTGGTCCGCCATGTCGCGCCCCAGGAGCGCGCGCAGCGCGAATGCGGGGGCGGGCACCAGCGCGGGCCGATGTAACACCGCCCCAAGCGCACGGGCGAAATCATGTTGGCGCACCGGCTCGGGGGACACGGCATTGACGGGGCCCACGAGCGAGGCATCGTCCACCGCGCGAACGAGCACATCGAGCAAGTCGTGCAGCGTGATCCAACTCCACCACTGCCGCCCATCCCCCAGAGGTCCGCCCGCTCCGATCCGGGTTGCCCGTAGCAAGGGCGCGAGCGCTCCGCCCAGTGGCCACAACACGATCCCGATGCGTGGGTGCACAACGCGCACCCCGGCCTCGACCGCGGGCGCTGCCGCCTGCTCCCACGCCTGTCCCAGTTCGGCGAGGAAGCCTTCGCCCGCACTGCTGCCTTCATCGAGCGCCGCTTCGCCGCGGTCGCCATACCACCCGACCGCCGAAGCGCTCACCAGCACGCGCGGGCCGCGTGGCATCGTTGCCAGCCGCTGCGCCAACAACTGCGTGCTGCGGACCCGGCTCTCGACCAATTCGCGTCGGCGCGCCGGCGTCCACCGTGCTTCGGCCACGCCGGCACCCGCCAGATGCACGACGGCATCCAGATCGATGAGCGCCGCCGGATCGAGCACGCCGCGCGCCGGATCCCACGCGATCTCGCCGGGCCCGCGCACAGCACGACGGACGAAACGCTTGACGCTCACACCCTGCGTGCCCAGATAGGCCACCAGTTCGCGCCCGATCATGCCGTTGGCTCCCGTCACGCCCACCGTGCCGGCGCGGCCGGCACGCGCGCGCAAGCGTGCGAGATCGAGACGAGTCACTCGGTGCCGCCACGCGAACAGGGCATCGAACTGCGCCGCGATGGAACTGTTCGCAAGCCGACCCAGCAGCCCCAGCGGGGGCTCGTACTCGAGGCGATCCTCGAGCACGCAGTGCTCGCCGTCGGGCTCGAAGGTATGGATGTGTTCGTAGCGCGCGAACGGGCCCGATCGTTGTCGGTCACGGAACTCTCGGCCCGCCCGATAGCCATGATGCTCGAGCGCCCATTGCCCCAGCGGTGCGCCGAGGTCGAGCGTCACGCGAGCCCCGTCCGCAATGCCCCCGGAACGCTCGAGCACGCGCACTGGCTGCCAAGGGGGCGAGAGTCGCTCGAACGCACCCGGGCGTTCATGCCAAGCGAACGCGACCTCGGCGCGCACCGGCAATCCCACCCGGCGCACGAATACAGGACTCATCGCGTTCCCCCCCTCGATTCGCTCCGCGGCCCTACTCGGTTGAGCGTTTACCTATCACCACGCTGGGATGCGAGCGGCGAGACGGGCGCGAGGAAATAGAAGGTTGCCTCACGCATTCTGAGCCGCCCCGCGCCGGGCCAGCGCCAGCCGCCATGCCTCCGGGTACTTGAGGCCGCTGCCCGTGTCGAACAGGACGATACGCTCCGCCGCCCGCACCTCCCCGCTTCGGCGCAGGTGCGTCAGTGCCGCAAGCGTCGCGCCGCCTTCGGGACAGACATACACACCCTCCAGCGCAGCCAGCTCGTTCATGCCATCGAGCATGTCCTCCTCGCTCACGGCCACCGCGGTCCCACCCGATTCGCGCACGGCGCGCAGGATGAGCGCGTCCGCAAACGGCGAGGGGACCCGCAAGCCGCTCGCGACGGTGTGCGCGTCGACCCATGGCTGCGCCGTGGCAGCACCGGCCGCGTGGGCGCGCACGATCGGGGCGCAGCCCGCGACCTGTACCGACACGAGCCGCGGCATCGGGCCCTCGATCCAGCCCAGCTCCATCATCTCGAGGAACGCACGCCACATGCCGACCAGTCCGGTGCCGCCACCCGTGGGATAGAGGATGACATCCGGAAGTTCCCAGCCGAGTTGCTCTGCGATCTCGTAGCCCAGCGTCTTCTTGCCTTCGAGCCGGAAGGGCTCTTTGAAGGTCGCGACATTCCACCATTGCGGTGCCGGAGCCCACTCCGCGATCACCCGACCCGCGTCGGCGATGGTCCCCGCCACGAGCCGGACCTCGGCCCCGAACGCGCGCTGCTCGAGGAGGAAGGCCTCGGGAGTATCCTGCGGCACGGCGACGCGACACGGCAGGCCCGCCGCAGCCGCGTAGGCTGCGGCAGCGGAACCGGCATTGCCCGCCGAAGGCAGGGCGATGCCTCGCGCCCCGAATGCGAGCGCCCCGTTGACGGCCATCACCAGCCCACGCGCCTTGAACGACTGGGTGGGATTGCTCGCTTCGGCTTTCATCCACACGCGCTCCAGGCCCATGGCGTTTCCCAGTCGAGGCAACGGCAGCAGCGGCGTGCCGCCCTCGCCCAAGCGCACGGTGGGGAAGTCCGCCGCGAAGGGCAGCACCGCGCGGTAGCGCCACAGGTCGGTGCCGAAGCGGCCGAGCTCGGCGCGTGGCATCTCGGCGCGCACACGCGCAAGGTCGTAACGGGCGAGCAGCGGCTTTGCACAGGACGGGCACACCGAACGGGGCTGCGACAAGTCGCAGGTGGCGCCGCAGGCAGGGCATTCCAACTCGAGCAGCGCGGGATTGAACGCGGATGCGATGCTCATTCGTGCCCCCCCTCGAGTTCCGCCCGCAGCTTGAGGAACGACGCGAAGCGTCGTTCCCGGATCTCACCCGACTCGAGCTTGGCGCGAAGTCCACAGCCCGGCTCACGATCGTGCCGGCAATCATTGAACCGGCAATGGCCCAGATGCTCACGCAGGTCGGGGTAGTATTCCTGGAGCGTGTCCGCGTCCACCCCCCACAGGGCGAACGCACGTACTCCCGGAGTGTCGATCAGTTCCAAGCCGGGCTCCGGGCGGATGAGCAACGCGGCAGTGGTCGTATGACGGCCCTTACCGGTCACGCTATTCACATCACCGGTGAGCAGTTCGTGACCCGGGGCGATGCGCGCCATGATCGAACTCTTGCCCACACCCGAGTGCCCAACGAACAAGGTCCGCCGCCCTCGACAGGCCTCGAGCAGGACATCCAGCCCGAGTTCATGCGAGGCGCTCATCGCGTGGCCGATGGCGCCCGCCGCGGCATAGTCCTCGATCGCCGTCTCCACCTCGCCGGGCTCGGCAAGATCGATCTTGTTGAACGCGATGCGCGCCGGGATTCCGGCGTGCTCGCATTGCACCAGCACACGGTCCACAAGGCCATGTTTGAGATCCGGATCGCGCATCGAGGCCACGATGACGACTTGGTCAAGGTTGACCGCCACCACCTGCTCGACCTCCCGCTCGCCCGCAGCGCGGCGGGAGAAGGCATTGCGCCGCGGCTCCACTGCCTGTACCCCGATGCGCTCGGACTCCCACGCGAGATGGACACGGTCTCCGACCACGACCGCGTTGCCCAACACCTTCTTCGCGCCACGCAACTTGGCGGGCACGGTGGCATCGAGTCGGCGGCCATCATCGGTCATGAGCACGATGGCGCCGAAATCCACGCGGGACACTGTGGCGGTCGGTGGCAGCATCGCGGGATCCATGGGCGGCGTGCCCGGCTCACCGCGTGGCGGCGCGACGGGATCGATCAGCGCGAGCCTCCCGGCCCCTGCAGCGGCAATACCACGGTGAACTGCGCGCCACTGCCCACCGGGCTATCCACGCTCATGCGGCCGCCATGGTTCAGCACCGTGCGATGGGCCGCCGAGAGGCCGAACCCATGGCCTTCCGGCTTGGTCGTGAACATGAACTTGAACATGCGCGGCAGGTATTCGGCCTTGATGCCCGGGCCGGAGTCACTCACGACGACCTCGGCGGTGCGCGCCCGCTCGTCGTAGCGCGTGTGCACGGTGATGGCGCGGCGCGTCTCCTGCTTGCCCATGGCGTCGGCGGCGTTCGCGAAAAGATTGATGAAGACACCTTGGAGCTGGCCCAGGTCGGCACGCATCTCGGGCAGGGCTGGATCCAGATCGAGTTCCCATTCCACCTGCTCGAAGCGCTTCTCGGTCTTCACGAAATCGACGGTGCTCTGCAGTAATCCGTTCAGATCCATGGGCTCGATATTGACCGCGCTGCGCGTGTAGTCCGCGAGGCCCTTGGCGATCACCCCCATGTGCTTGCTCTGCTCGAGGATGATCGAAGCATAGCGCGGGATGTTCTCGTAGCGTTCCCGCTCGACATCCTTGAGCAACTGTTGGGCGCGCGCGACAATCGCCACGAGCCGATTGTTGATCTCGTGCCCGATCTCGGCGGCCAGTTCGCCCTTACCAACGAATTGCGCATTGAGCAGGTTCTGCTCCTCGGCCTTCTTGAGCTCGCCGAAACGGCGGTCGGACTGGAACAACATGAAGAGCGGCGCGTAGAATAACAGCACGCCCGGATATCCGACGGCAGTGTACGAGATGACCATGAGCGGGCATAGCAGGAACGAGGCCGCGTCCACTTCGAGGCGAGCCAGATAGAGCCAGTCCTCGCGCAGCGTGCGCCACCAACTCCGCTCGCCCGACCAAGCCACCGCGAGCGAGACCAGTGCCCGATTGACCATCCAGTAGGTCACGAGCAACCCAAGGAAGGGCATCACGAGGCCCGAGACATCGTGGTTCTGGGTGGCCGCGCTCAGCGAATGCGGCATGGACGAGGGTCCACCGGTCCACTGGAACACCATGCCTGCAACCCAGGCCGTCAGCGCGATCTGCCCCGCGTTGAATGCGGCGCGGACGAGCGCCTTGCGCAACACGAACAGGTCCGCGATGAGCGTGCTCACGGCGGACACCCAGATGCCCGCCGCCGGCCCGAACAGGACCACCGCCGACAGACCGGCGGTCGCGGACAGACTCCAGGTGGCGTTGCCCGACAAGGTCGTGCTCCACATCGTCTCGGACACGAGGCAGATGACCACCCAGGCCACATAGTGCGTCCATTGGGTCGCGAAGGCGTGCGGCACATGCGAGCCCAGAAGCGCAGTCGCCGCGATCATGACCCCGGCAACATAGAGGCGCAGGCGCAGGCTCATGCCGAGCCTGCCGCAACCCGGCGCACGCCCAGACCTGGAGCTTGCGAGAGGCGGATCTCGCCGCGATCGCCGGGCGCGCCCACGAACGGGTCGTCGGCCAATAACCAATGGCCGTCAAGATCCAGCACATCCACCAGTGGCGCGAGCTGGGCGGCGGCCGACAGCGCCAAGCTCGATTCCACCATGCACCCCAGCATGACTTTCATTCCGTGCGCCCGCGCCGCGTGGATCATGCGCAGCATCTCACGCAGCCCCCCGGTCTTCATGAGCTTCAGCGTGACGCCATCCACTCGCCCTGCCAACTGGGCGATGTCGTGCAGTCGGTGTGCACTCTCATCGGCGAAGACGGGAATCGGGCTGCGAGCGCGAACGAACGCGAGGCCGTCGAGGTCTCCGCGCGCGACAGGCTGCTCGACCAGATCGATCTGCAAGGGTGCGACCGCCTCGAGCATGCGGACGGCGTCGTGCGCGGTCCATGAGGCATTCGCGTCGATCTGGAGCCGCCCGGAAAAGTGCGCGCGGATGAATCGGAGATTCTCGATATCCCCGGGGGAACCCAGTTTGACCTTGAGGATGGGGAAGTCCGCCACCGTCGCCAGCTTCTCCTCCATCTCGGCCCGGGGAGCCATCCCAAGCGTGACACACGACTGCGGCACCGTTCCCGGCTCCAGCCCGAGCCACCGCCAGACCGGAAGCCCCAGTTTCTTGCCGATCCAGTCGTGCAACGCCATCTCGATCGCGGCCCGGGCTGCGCCATGGCCCTGCAGCACGCCGTCGAGCCGCGCGCTGATGGCATCGAGCGCGAAGGGGTCCTCGCCCAGGTGCGGCGCCCATGTTTCGAGTGCGAGCGCGACAGTCGCGGGGGTCTCGCCGTAGTAGTGCGCCGGCGCGGCCTCGCCCCACCCCTGCACGCCATCGTGCTCGATGCGCACGAGCGTATTGCGGTACTCCTGCTTCGAGCCGTGCGCGATACGGAACGCGAAGCGCGTCCGCAACGCGAGCGGCTCAAGCCGAAGCTGCATTGCGTCTCCTCTCCTCCATGCGCCGCAGGAGCGCCGAGGCGATCGGTTCTGCACCGAAGCGAACAGGATCCACGACCGGGAGCCCCGTGAGCTGCTCAGCATGCTCCACCGCGCGGCGACCTTCGACCTCGTTCACCGTCATGGTGTTGAGCGAGATGCCGAGCACCCGGGCTGGAGACATCCAGCTTGCAGCCCGCTCCTGATCGCGCACCAATTCGGAGAGCGACTTGATGCGCGGCGCCGGACCGGAGTCCGCGATGCGCATGTGCGTGCGTCCCACCTGGTGACAGAGGATGAGCGTGTCCGGACACGCGCCATGCAACAAGGAGAGCGACACTCCCGAGTACGCCGGGTGGTGCAACGCGCCCTGGCCCTCGACCAGTACGATGTCCGCCTCGAGCGCCGCGTCGCACACCAATTGCTCGACCACGCCCGCGGCGAAGTCGCCGGGCACGGCATCGATCGCCACACCGCGGTCCGCCACGAAGATACCGGTCTGGCCCGTGGCCACGAACGCCGTGCGGACCCCCTTCTTGACGAGCTCCGCTCGCAGTTGCAGCGCCGTGGTCATCTTGCCGGTGTTGCAATCGCTGCCGACCGTGAGCACCACCAGTGCATCGAGCTCGGCCGCGCGACGCGCCGCCAGCGGCCGCGACAGCGGCGCTCGGCGCACATCGAGGATGCTGCAGCCCTTGGAAGCCGCGAGCGTGGCCAACTCCGGATCGTCCGCCAGGAGCACATGCAGGCCCGAGAGCACATCCCAGCCACGCATCAGGGCCTCGGCCACCAAGCTTCGCCACGAGGCAGGCAACGCCCCACCCTGCGGCGCGGTTCCCAGCAGCAGGCCATCGGGTTCGAATGCGGCGGCGGCCTCGAGGTTCGCGACGACGGGGATGTCCCCGCCCACACCGGCGCAGGACTGTGCGGTGCGACCCGCGCGGGTCGAATCGATCACCGCCACAACCTCCTCGGGGCGATAACGCAACACTCCCACCGCGGTCTTGGCATCCGTCGCGGTGAAGCTACCTTCCGCCAGCACGGCCAGTCGTCTCGTTCTGCCCAACATCCCAGGGTCTCTCCGCTCAGCGCAGGGACTCGTAGACCTTCACATAGCTTTCCACCATCTCGTCCGCGCTGAAGCGCTCGCGCGCCACCCGACGGCCGCGGCGACCCATGGTGCGACGCAGCGGCTCATTCGTGAGCAACTTGAGCGACGACGCCACATAGCCCGCAACGTTTCCTGGATCGTGGAGAAAGCCGGTGAACCCATGCTCGACCACCTCCGGAATGCCGCCCGCATTGGACGCCACGACCGGCACCTCGGCGCTCATGGCCTCCAGAGCCACCAGACCGAAGCTTTCGGAGCTACTCGGCAATAAGAAGATATCGGCAAGCGGGAGCAACTCCTCCATACAGTCCTGATTCCCCAGGAAGAGCACATCCCGATGCACCCCGAGCTCGCGCGCCAACTGCTCGGCGCCCGCCCGTTCCGGCCCGTCCCCCACCATCACCAGCTTTGCCTGCAGGCGTTTACGGACTTCCGCAAAGGTCTGGATGATGACCGGGATGTTCTTGACTGCGCGGAAATTCGAAGCGTGCATGAGCACCTTGGTGCCCGGCTCCGCCAGTCTCAGCCGGGCCTGTCGGTGCGGGCTGAATACCTCGGGGTCGACGAAGTTGTAGATGACTTCGATCGGCTTGGTGATCCCGAAGGCCTCCTGCGCCCGCTCCTTCAAGTATCGGCTCACCGAAGTGATCCGGTCGCTCGACTGGATGCTGAACTGGGTCACTCGGAAGAATGCGGGCTCCGCCCCCACGACCGTGATGTCGGTGCCGTGCAATGTCGTGACGACACCCAACTGTTGGGGCAGGAGAATCTGCCGCGCAAGGTAAGCGCTGGTCGCGAACGGCATGGCGTAGTGCACATGCAACACATCGAGCTTCTGGTTCTCGGCGACTTCGACCATCTTCGTGGCGAGCGCGAGGTTGCTGGGCGCGTCCTCGAACACCGGATAGAATGCCGGAGCGGATTCGTGGAAGAAGACATTGGCCTCGAAGCTGCGTAACTTGAACGGCAATCGGCTGGCGATGAAATGCACTTCGAAGCCCCGCCGCGCCAGTTCCAGCCCCAGTTCGCTTGCGACCACGCCACTGCCGCCGAAATGGGCGTAGCAGCTGATGCCGATCCGCATCTTGCGCTTGCGCAAGCGCGTGCGCGTGCGCGCGGATTTTGCCGCGACCGCGGGTGCGATCCTGCGACGGGATGGTCGGACACTCATCGGGCCTCCGCGGGGTGCAGTAACAAGCGTGCATCGCGCAGCACCACGGGCCCACGCTGGCGATAGCCCTCGCCATGGCGGACCCCCGCAAGTGCCCCGAAATGGCGTCCGCGTGCCTCGACTTCCTCGAGGAATCCCGGGGCCGTCAGATAGGTGGAGAGTCCGGCATCCGGGTCCAGCTGCGATCGATGCGCCGCGAGCGCAGCCATGCGCTGGGCCCAGACTGCACTCACATCCACCACCAACTGGGGCGTCTCGCCGGACCGATACAATGCGTAGAGCAGTTGTTGCGGACGGAAGCGTTCGCCGGGAGCGGGGTACTTCGCGAGTCCTGCCAGATAGCATGCCCGAGTCACCAGATGCGAGGCTTCGATGTGGTCCGGGTGCGCATCACGGCGTGAGGGAGCCACCACCAGCGTCGGGCGGTGCTCCCGCAGAGCCGCCACCACGGCGACGAGCTGCGCGCGATCATGCCGGTCGAGGCCGGTATCGGGCAGTCCCAGATTCACCCGCGTCGACACCCCCAGCGCAGCGGCAGCGGCGGCGGCCTCGCGCGCGCGCACTTCGATGTTCCCGCGCGTGGCCATCTCACCGCGCGTCAGGTCCACCACGGCAATGGCATGACCATGCGATGCGAGCAGCGCCGCCAATCCACCGCAGGTGAGCTCGACATCGTCGGGATGGGCCCCAAAGAAGATCGCGTCCATCACGCCTCCAACAGATAGTGCTCGTGCTGGCCCGCGCTGGTGCGCAGCGCGTGCTCGGTCGCGAGTGCGACCAGGTCGGTCACCACCCCATGACCGCGTCGTGCGATCGGTTCGAGTGACGCCAGCCGTCGCTCCTGGAGCTTGTCGCCCGGCAACAGCATGTAGCGCAGGCGCCGCCACCCCGGATGCGCGCGATCGAGCCCCGTGCGCACCTTGCCGACCAGCCCCTCATGCAATCGGGCGAACTGGAAGTCCACCTTCGCGCGGGCCGACTCCACCATCTGCGGCAGGCTGGCATCCAGCGACCGGCTCGCCTCAGCCACCCGCTGCAGTCCCGACATGGCCGCCCCCTGCGCCTCGCGCAAGGTCTCGGCCAGTTCAGGCGGAACGCGTGTCTCCGCATACGCTGCCAGCACCGCATCCGTGGTGGCGACCAACGCCCACGGGTCGCAGCCGGAAGCCTCGAGCAACTCGATCGCCTGCGGCGGCAGCCAGCTGGCGCCGAAGCGAGGGGCCGCCAGCGCAGGCTCCACGCCAACGCCCGCGAACACTTCTCGCAATTGCGCAAGATAGGCGATCTCGCCGGGGCCGCACGCCATGGCCACCGTGGGGAAGACGCCATCCTGCACCGCGGGGCGCAGCGCGACACTCGGCGAGAGCGTGACCGACGCGCCACGCGCACGCGCTTCGCTGGCCGCGATCTTGTGGCGGCGTCCATCGACGATCTCGAAGACGAAGGACTCGAGCGAGGCATCGCTCAAGGCGCGGCGTTGCGACAACTGCTCCAGTCTCGCGCCGGCTGCGATTGCTGACGCATGCAGCGTCTCGGCGTTGGCCAGGTAGCGATTCAGGATCGGGCGGGCCGCGGCGCGGAACTCCGGCAGGCGCGGGTCCACCACCACCAAGCCCTGCTCGGCGAAGAGACCCAACCACAGCGCGCTGATGGCTTCGCCCAGGTCGCGAGCCTGTGCGGTGGCAACCTGCCACAGCGCAGCGGCGTCGGCCTGCCCCGGCAAGCCGTGCCAATGGGCCAGCGCCTGCTCGGTGAGGGCAGTCACGCCACCGAGCGCGATATCCCCGACGATGCCGCCCTCGGAGTGCGCCTCGGCGCGAAGGGAGTAGTCATGCAATGCCAGTTCCGCGTCCGAGACCGTTGCCCCACGGATCTCGGCGAAATCAGAATCCTCGCCGTGCATCCAGAACAGCGGCACGCAGGGAATCGAAGTGCGCTGCGTGACGGCGGCGGCCAGCCCGATCGCCCCCGCGGTCTTGTGCAACGAGAACAGCGGGCCGCCCAGCGGCGAGGGCTGTTGGCCCGCAACGGTCGCCACGACCTCGCCGCGGGCCAGTCGCTCGATGTTGGCAAGCGAGCGCGCGGAAGCACCGAGGCGCTGATGGTAGGCGGTCAGCGCCCGGGCCAGGGCGGGATCCAGCGGCGCGCGCTTTCGCTGCGCCAGCCCAGTGAGTGCCGCCGTGTCCGTCCAGCGCCCTGCGAATCTTTCGTTCGAGACCGGGCCGCCGCTCAGCAGATCCAGCGTCAGCGGATCCAGCAGTCGATCGAACGGCGCTTCGGCACGAGCCGTCACCCGGGCGCGCAGGACCTGCGTGCGCAAGCTCATCGCGTGCGCTCCACCCGGTCGATCGTGGCGTACCGGGCGGGATCGGGGACAGCACGACAGGAGGGGGACATGCGCGGCGCATCCTAGGGGTGGGATTGCACAGGGTCAATGCTCGGTCGCATTGGGATGCAGCGCCTTGCGCTCGGGTGCAGGCTTCGCCCACACCGCGGCACGACGACTACCGCAGCGCGCCCACGCTTCCCGCCCGCGCGGCGGTCCGAAGTGCGACCGCGCGCGCCGCAGGATCCGCGTGCACCGCGCCCAGGCGGAGCGCCTCGCGGACCGCCGCGCTGGTGGCTCCCACCCGACGCGCGCCCAGAACATGGCTCACCAATTGGCGCTCCCACCCCAGCGCCGCCAAGGTGGCCACCGTCACCAGTTCGCGCGCGCGCACCCCGAGACCACTACGCGCCAGCACTCGCCCGTACCCGTGCTCGATCATCCAGGTCGCAAGGTCCGGGTGGAGCGTGCGCACGGCGGGCACGAGACGCGGATACGCCGGACCATAGACACGCGCGCACAGTTGCTCGCCCCGCGCGCGCCACACGGATGGCGTCCCGGCATCGCGCGCCTTGGCGCGACCGGGCCAGGTCGCGTGCAGCACGCGCAGCCCCTCGAGCGCGCCGGGATAGCCGGCGTAGAGCATGAGCATGAGCGCACACTCCTCCGCGGCGCGTCTCGGGACACGCGCGGCGCGCGCATCGCGCAGCGCGCGGGCTGCGGACTCGACCTCGCGGCGTGACATCGCTGCCGCGTAGCGGCAGAGCGCATGCGTGCCACGCGCCAACCCACGCAGGCCAAGCGTATGTGTGGCTCGGCGTCTTGACGATGGCATAGTGCTGCCACACTATCCGGCGTCTTCGCCCGTTCGCAAGCCTGCCCCCGGCTCTCCCTCGCAGACGAGACCCATGCTCGGACCCGAACTCGACTCCGAAGCAGCGCGCCGCACAGCCGCCTCCGCGCTCTGGACATTCCCCACCGTGCTCTCCAGCGCGTTCATCGTCGCGTGGGCCGCGGAGGCCGCCCAGTTCTTCATGTCGCAGGGGCTCGCGCTCGCGCTGCTCGCCTGGATCCAGGTGCTCCCCGAGTTCGCGGTCGAAGCGGTGATCGCCTGGCATCAGGACATCGCGCTCATGACCGCCAACTTCACCGGAGCGCTGCGGCTCCTCACCGGGCTGGGCTGGCCCATGATCTGGCTGGTGCATGCGCTGGCCCGGCGGCGGCGGGGCGAGAAGGGCTTCTTCGCCCCCGTCGAACTCGACCAGGAGCATGCGGTCGAGATCGTCGGACTGACTCCGGCGTTGCTCTACTTCGGATTCATCCTCTGGAAGGGATCGTTGGGGCTGATCGATGCCGGCGTGCTGCTCACGATCTACGCCGCGTATCTCTTCACCCTGAACCGCATTCCACCCAAGAGCCACGAGGAGATCGAGGACACCGGCATGGTGCCGCGCTGGTTGCTGGGGTTGCCTTCTCCCCTGCGCGTGATCGGAATCGTCGGATTGTTCCTTCTGGGCGGCGTGATGCTGTATCTGGCTGCGCACCCTTTCCTACAGAGCATGATCGGACTGGCGACCATGCTGGGCGTCTCCCAGTTCGTATTCGTGCAGTGGGTGGCCCCGTTCCTGTCCGAGTTCCCCGAGTTCGTCACCACTTCCTATTGGGCGCGCAGCCGTGGCAAGGCAGGCATGGCGCTCATGAACATGGCCTCCAGCAACATCAATCAGTGGACCGTGCTCGCGGCGATGATCCCGATCGTCTACTCCTTCTCGCTCGGCCACCCTGCGGGAATCCCGATCGAAGCCCATCGCACCGAAGTGCTGCTCACGGTGCTCCAGGGCGCGCTCGGCGTGGTGCTGCTGTCGAACTTCACCTTCCAGGCCTACGAAGCGCTTGGGCTGCTGGTGCTATGGGTCGCGCAGTTCCTCCTCCCGGACCTGCGCGAGGAGATGTGTTGGGTCTACGGATCCTGGCTCGTTCTGGAACTGGTGTCGGGGTTCTGGCGCGCGGGCCGCCTGCGCGCCTTCGCGGTATTCCCGACACTGTGGGCCTCGCACCCACCGAAGGGCCGCGCCTGAGCACGCACAGCACGGCGCCTCAGCGACGGAAGCGGCGCACCCACCCCTTCACCAGATCGTCCAACACGCCCAGCTCTTCGACGCGCGCGATGCGGAAGGTGATCGCAGCGAGTGCGAGCGCGGCGATCGCGGCGCCCGCCACGGTGATGCCCGCCCAGAGCGCGCCGTGATGCCAGCGTTCACCGAGCTGTGCGATGCCCCAGGCCAACACCGCCGCGATGGCCGTGGAGGCAAGGCCCACCCGCACGAGCGTGCCGAGGATGCGGCGCTGTTCGAAATCGCCGACGCGTCGGTGCAGGTAGAACGCCAACTGCAAGAGATTCACGACGCTCGTGATCGAGGTCGCGAGCGCGAGTCCGGCATGCCCCAGCCCCAGCGAGGCGAGAGGGCCCACGAACAATAGATTGAGTGCGATGTTGAGGCCCACCGACACGAAACTGGCCTGCACGGGCACACGGGTCTCGCCCAGGGCATAGAAAGTGCGCGTGAAGATGCCCACCGCCGCGAATGCGGGCAGCCCGACGCAGTACATGATCAGCGCATCCGCCGTGTGCAGCGTATCCGCCGCGTGGAAACGGCCATGCTCGAACAGCAATGCGATGATGGGGCGGGCGGTCACCGCAAGGAAGAGCGCCGAGGGCACGGTGAGCAGGAACACCAAGCGGACAGCGCCGGAGAGCGTGCGCTTGAGTGATTCCATGTCGCGGTCGACAGCCGCGCGCGAGAGCGCAGGCAGGCTGACGGTGGCCAATGCCACGCCGAACACGCCGATCGGCAGCTGCATGAGCCGGAAAGCGTAGTACAACCACGAAACGCTGCCCTGTTGCAGCGACGCGGCGATGACAGTGCTCACCAGGATGTTCACCTGCGTTGCCGCAAGGCCGATCGTGGCCGGCAACATCAGCCCCGCGACCCGGCGGACACCGGGGTCGGCACGCGGCCATTCGAACCGGAAACGAAAACCGAGCTGGGCGAGCGCTGGCAACTGGCACACGAACTGCAGCACGCCTCCCAACACAACGCCCAGCGCCATGGCGAGGATCGCGGGTTGGCCGAACGCGCGGGTCGCGGGAATCAGGGCCAAGCCGAACACGATCATGCCCACATTCAGGAGGGCCGGGGCGAATGCCGGCATGAAGAACACATTCCGAGCGTTCAGCATGCCCATGGCCGCTGCCGCCAGTGCCACGACGGGCAGGAACGGCAGCATGATCCGGGTGAGCTGGACGGTGAGTTCGAGCTTGCCGGGGACCTTGGCGAACCCGCCCGCGAAGAGTGCAACGAGCTGCGGGGTGAACAACCAGCCGAGGACGCACAGTCCGAGCAGCACCGCGAGGAGCGTCATCATGAGCTGGCGACCCAGCGCCCAGGCCGCCTCATCGCCGCGCTCCTTGCGCACCGCCGTGAAAGTGGGCACGAAGGCGCTCGACATGGCGCCCTCGGCGAAGAGGTCGCGCAGCAGGTTCGGGATGCGGAACGCCACATTGAATGCGTCGGTTGCGAAGCCGGCACCGAACAGCACGGCCATCGTCTGATCGCGCAACAACCCCAATACCCGCGACAGCATCGTGGCGACGCCCACCGCGCCCGCGTTGCGCGCGACCGCGTGGGTCTCGCTACGCCCGCTCGAGGGCTGCTCGGGGGACTCAGCCACGCGCGATCCGACGGGCGGCGAGTTCGGTCAGTGGCCGGGCCACCGCCCGCGTGCTAGCGTGCCTCCCCATGCTCATGAATATTCCCGACGCAGCAGGCCTGCTCACGCCATTCCAGGCGTTCGTGCTCGGCGCCATCCAGGGCCTCACGGAACTCCTCCCCGTCTCGAGTAGCGCCCACCTGTACGTGGTGCCGCACCTGCTCGGTTGGCCATACGCCGGCCTCGCGTTCGATGTCGCCCTGCATGGCGGCACTCTCGTGGCATTGGTGGTGGCATTCCGCAAGGACTGGCTCGAACTCTTCCGCAACCTGTTCTCCCGCGACCTCACGGTGCGAGGGGACACGCGCTCGGTGTGGCTGCAACTGGTACTGGCCAGTATTCCCGCTGCGATCGTGGGCAAACTGCTCGGCGATGTGGCCGAGAACCAACTGCGCTCGATGCCGCTGCAAGCACTCATGCTGTTCGTATTCGGCGCCGTGCTGTGGGCGACGGATCGCTTTCTTCCCAAGGGGCGCGACGCCGCGAACCCCGGGTGGATGGCGGCGCTGGCCATGGGCTTCGCGCAGTGCCTCGCGCTCGTGCCGGGCGTCTCGCGCTCCGGCATCACGATGACCGCCGGGCGAGCCTCCGGGCTCTCGCGATTGTCGGCCGCACGGTTCTCGTTCCTGCTGGCCACGCCCATCACATTCGGAGCGCTGTTGCTCAAGGCGAAGGACCTTCCCGCCGACCTTGACCTCAAGGTGCTGGCGATCGGCGTCGTGAGCGCCGCCGTGTTCGGGATCCTGGCGATCCGCGTGCTGATGACCATGCTCAAACGCGTCGGGTTCGGAGCCTTCTTCGCATACCGGGCCGGGCTGGCGTTGGTCATCCTCGTGTGGCTCCGCGGGCAGTGAGTCAGGCGATGCCGCCGCGCTTGGAGCCCCTCTCGCGGAAATAGCGGTTCATGCGATCGCGCAGGTGCACGCGCGCCCGGTGCAGACGCGACTTGACTGCCGCCACGCTGAGCCCCAATTCCGACGCCACGTCCGCGTTGGACTGTTCCATGATATCCCGCAACACGAACACCGTGCGCTCGTTCTCGGGCAACAGATCGACCTCTGCGGACAATAGTTCCCGGGTCTCGGCATCCAGTAGTTCCTCGAGCGGTTGGGCCGACCAATCGGCGATCGCCATGGGCTCCGCGTCCGCGTTCGTACTCTGCGACTGTTCGTAGGACACATGACCGTCACGCCGCTTGCGGTACTTCATGAGGCTGGCGTTGGTGGCGATCCGATAAAGCCAGGTGCTGAAAGTGGACTCTGCCTTGAAATTCTTGAGCCCCTTGAAGGCCGACAGGAATGTGTCCTGGAGCGCCTCGGAGGCGTCGTCCTCGTTGCGGAGGATCTTGAAGCACAGCCGGTAGGCGCGGTCCTGATAGCGACGCACCAGTTCATCGAACGCGCGCGTATCCCCCGCCTGTGCGTGGATCACCAGGCCAGCGTCGGGCTCGTTCTTGTAGTCCAGGCTCATGCTCGGCGTCTCCCTCAGGCTCCCGGACCGAAAGTACGGTCGAGGTCCGGTGATTCATACACGATTTCGCCCCCGAGCACAGTGTACCGCGGCCGAATCGACGGCAGATTCCCGATCGGAGTCGCGTGCAGGTCCCGATCCCAGACCACCAGATCACCCTGAGCCCCTGTTCGCAGTACGCCCTGACGCCGCTCCATCGCGGCCAAGCGCGCAGCGCCGACGGTGTAGGCGGCGAGCGCCTCGTCCAGCGTCAGCGCTTCCTCGGGCACGAACCCGCCCTGCGGCAGGCCATCCGGACGCGTTCTGCGCAAGGCCGCGTGCAGCCCCAGTCCCGGCGAAGGAGGCTCGACTGGGGCATCGGAGCCGAATGCCAGGATCGCTCCACTCGAGAGCAGCGAACGCCAAGGATAGCTCAAAGCGCAGCGCGTCCCCCAGGCGGCCATGGCCGCCTCGGCGTCCGTCACGCAATGACTGGGCTGCATACTGGCCGCCACCCCGAGCGCAGCGAACCTCGGCAGGTCGTCGGGATGCAACAACTGCACATGCTCGATGCGGGGTGGCAGTGGCAGGGCGGCGAGTCGTTCGGGGCCGCACGCCTCGAACGCGTCCAGGGCATCGCGCACTGCCCGGTCCCCGATGGCATGGATGCTCACGCTGATTCCCCCGAGCACCGCGCGCTGCACGACCGCGCGCAACTCCTGCGGGCTGTACATCGCCATGCCGAGCCCGCCGTGATCCTGGTAGGGCGCGAGCATTGCTGCAGTGCGCGAGCCAAGCGTGCCATCGGCGAACAACTTGAGCGAGCCGATCCGGAACCACGCGTCGCCGGTGCCACTGGTG